>JAHITR010000063.1 GCA_018817505.1 Candidatus Bipolaricaulota bacterium
AACCTGGTGATTCAACTGACTTCGGCGAAGAAGCTGGACTTGGCGATGGACGTGCTGGGGCTGAACATCCACGCCTACCCGCAGTACGCGGATTCATATCTGCGGCTGGCAAGGATCTATCTGCAGAAAGGTGATGACGTGTCTGCAAAGGCGACTCTTCTGAACGCACTGTCCATAGAGCCGGACAACGTCGAGGCCATCGAATTGCTGAAGATGGTCCAGTAGGGCGCACCCTCAAGACTGACTGCCTCTGAAATGTGTGTGTGAGTCTGACTCTTGAGAATGTGCCTTTGCTCTCCTAGTGGACAGGTTCATTAGCGCGCTTGCGATCACGTGCCTGCTGACTGTACGGTGGTGTGGTGCAAGCGAACTTGAAACGCACCCTACCAAGGGGAAGCAGGGAACATGAAGCAGAGCCAGTCAGAAAATTCCGAGTCTCCAGCTGAACTGATCGACGCTCGAATCAAGGAGCTAGGCGACTGGCGAGGCGAGATGCTCGGACGGATCCGTGCCTTGGTCAAGCAAGCCGACCCCGACATCGTCGAAGAGTGGAAGTGGAGAGGTGTCCCTGTGTGGTCGCACGATGGGATGGTCTGCACCGGCGAGACCTACAAGGATGTCGTGAAGATGACCTTCGCCAATGGGGCAACGCTGCAGGATCCTTCGGGGCTGTTCAACTCTAGCCTTGACGGAAACACACGGCGTGCTATCGACTTCCACGAGGGAGAGAAGATCGACGAAGAAGCGTTGAGGTCTCTCGTTCGTGCTGCTGTGGCAGTGAACAAGGCCGCGACCCAAAGCTAGTCTACAGAATGAGCATGGGCCGCATGACCGACTTCCAGTTTGTTGCTACGCGCATTGGGCAGACAACGCGAGGCGAGAGTTGTCTCACAGCGCGCCTCAACTTCGTGCCAATAGCGGCGGCATTGGAGCCATTTCGCAGGGAGCTGGACATGCACAAGACGACCAAAGGTGTCCGTCAGATCCCTACAGCAAGCCCCTGCCAGATGACTTGGCTCGCAGAAAGGCTGAGTATTGCCTTCAGGTAGTGCGCGAACGTGAAGTCGACGCGATATAGTAGCTTCATCCCATCATGACTAGCGACAGCGGAGATTGGGGACAATGCGCACGACTTCGCCAGATCGGCAATTGGATGCGAGGGCTTGCCGGTCTCTCGCCAATGCGGGTTCAGTATCTCTAGACAGGCCGGTAACATTCGCTGTCTTGTACGGTTGGCTGTGGTCGGGTGCAGCCGCCGACACGACAATCTTACGTCATAGGAGGAGCCAGCTGGAATGATTGAGTACAAACTGGGAGCCGACGTCATTGATTGGGAATCGCTGGTTCAGCTCTATTATGAGGCCGACGGCGTCATCGGTCTTGGCAAGGAGCGGAACTTGCCGAAAATCAAGGAAGCATTTCACCATAGCTACAAGATTGTGACCGCATGGAATGGAAATCGGATTGTCGGCGCAGGCAGGATGCTGTCTGACGGCGTTTGCTACGGATGGATCCACGACATGGCTGTTCTTCCAAGTGAGCAGAAGCAGGGGATTGGACGTGGCATTGTCGAGGCATTACTGGATGGGAACGAGAAGCTTCTCGTTGGCCTAACCTCAGCTTTTGGCGCAGTAGAGTTCTATCGCAAGCTTGGATTTAAGCGACACAAGACTGCCCATGCCAAGTACCCGAGCGAATCGACTTATCTGGAAGACTAGGATACACCTTCAGTGCATTGAGTTGCGTGATCGGATTGCAGTTCTGCTCTGTCGTTTTATCAAGCGATGCCGATCGCCAAGGCACAGTGGATGACTTGATTCGCCATATCGAGCGCATTGTTGACGTGGCTCGTGTCGATCACGTTGGTTGGGATCTGATTTCCTTGAGCCCCAGCTGATCAAGCGACGTCTCCGATCACTATGCTCGTGAACTGGAAGATATCACGACCGTTCCGCGCGTTACCGATGCTCTTGTCCGTCGAGGCTACTCCGACGAGGATATGCGGAGGATCTTGAGCGAGAATGCTTCGCGCGTGTACAGACAAGTCATGGCGCAGTGACGACACTCAACAGACGCTTGTGTCATCCGATTGCCACGATTGAATATGGGGCTGGGCGTATTCGTGTTCGAGAGACAACACGGGACAAGGAGATGTTCATGACATTGCAGAATGCGCCAATCGTGAAGGCGCAGATGCTCATTCGAAAACCGATTCATGAGGTATTTGAAGCCTTTGTCGATCCCGCGATTACGACAAAGTTCTGGTTCACTCACAGCAGCGGGAAACTCGAACAGGGGAAGATCATCACGTGGGACTGGGAGATGTACGGGGCATCCGCGCAGGTGTGCGTCAAGGCCGTTGAGCGCAACTCAAGGATACTCATCGAGTGGGGGACGCCACCTCTGCCCGTGGAGTGGCAGTTTGCATCCTATGCCGATGACACGACACTGGTGTGCATATCGTGCCGGGGATTCAGCGGAAGCGATGATCAGATGGTCGCACAAGCGATCGATTCCATGGGCGGTTTCACGTCAGTGCTCGCTGGGCTCAAGGCGTTGCTTGAATATGGCGTGGTCTTGAATCTTGTTGGCGATCATCATCCTGATGCCCACCGGGGAAATAACGCTTGATCTTGCCTCCGCGAGGCGGGGAATTCCCCGTGTCACGTGTCGCGTGTCGCAAGATGCGCATGCATGAACCAGCGTTCAGTACGGAAATGATCAGTTGAGCAGCGTCGGACAGAGCGAGGAGGCGGAATGAGAATCGCCCGAGTATCGGACGACAATACGACTGCGTATGTAAGCTACTGCCAGCGTTACGGCGCTGAGCATGATGAATCGTTTCTTCCGAACGACGCATTCGTTCCGACAGATGACTATCCGGCCTATCTGTTGTATTCGGAGGGTCGCGTGGTGGGTGCTGTCGGCTTGATGCGAACGCAGCCCTATGTCGGCAATGGGAAAGTGCGGCTGACGATTCTTCACTCGATCCAGTCAGAATCAGAGGCTTACGCGCTCTTGCTGGCGGCGATTCGAGAACACACCGGAGATTCGAACTCTGTGTACGGATTCCTCCCCGAAGCTAAAGCCGAGGCGCGCAGATACTGGGAGGCCCTTGGCTTTGAAGTGGAGCGGTTCGCCTACTTGTTGGCCTATCGCTCAGAGACGGTTCCAGATTGTTCCGTGCCCGAGGAATACCATCTGACGAGACTCAAAAAATCCGACGAAGTAGGAATTTGCGATCTGTGCAACTTGTGGAATCGCAACTACGGACATCAACCTGGATTTGTCGGTGCCGATCCAAAGCGTGTGGTGGGCTGGTTTGACGAACCCGAGTACATTCCGGGCGGCGCCTTGCTGTTGCTGCATGATTCGACACCTGTCGGCACGGCTTGGGTCGGTCGAGATAATGAAGATGCGGATAGCGCCGATGTGTCGATGCTGAGTGTCCATCCCGATTATCGCGGACGGGGCCTGGGACGGTTGCTGCTACGCAAAGCCGTCGAAGTCGCGCTGAGCAATGATTTGTCTCCCGTGTACTTGTCTGTTGATGCCGCTAACGCATCGGCTGTCGGGCTTTATCTTTCGGAGGGATTCATCAAGGACAAAGTGATGGTTTGCTACACGCTGGCCATGGCGTGATGTGCTCCTGAATGCCGCAGCTGGCGAGTGAATCCGGGGTAGGACAGAGATGGGTGTGTTTTACCGTTCTCGGTTCGGCAGGTGCACGTCCCCCCGTAGCAAGGCGGGTTGGCGGAGTTGGCACACTTGACAGGATATAGAGATTCGGTCGAGCCTTCATTCGAGAGGCTCGCACAGATTAATGAACCGTCTAGTTGATCCAAAGGAGGCAGGTATGCAATTAGGTGCATTTTCGATGAGCTTGGCCGTGAGGGATCTCGAAGCATCCAAAGCCTTCTACGAGAAGTTGGGCTTTGTTGTTTTCGCGGGAGACGGTTCCCAGAATTGGCTGATTCTGAAGAATGGCCAGCACGTGATTGGCCTGTTCCAGGGCATCCTGGAAAAGAATATGCTGACCTTCAATCCGGGATGGGATCAGAGTGGAAACACGCTGGGCAGCTTCACAGACGTGCGCGAGATACAGCGACAGTTGAAGGCTACAGGCGTGCAGCTCGTATCCGAGGCCGATGAAGACACGGTGGGGCCTGCCAGCTTCATCGTTATCGACCCGGATGGGAACCCGGTTCTTGTCGACCAGCACATCTGAGTGCAATGCGAGAGCAGTCATGTTCATCGCACGCAGTTCAGGATTGACTATTCGTGAGATGTTCGATTGAATGAGAATGGCACAATGATGTGACGTCGAGGGGAAATTGCTTGCAGTGCCCGAATGCCAGTAGATTCGCTGATGCCGACCGCTGCGATGGAGGAGCTCCATGACCAACGAAGAATTGACCAGTCAGGCTGCGCCCTGCTTTCGACTGAGAACAAGGTCTATCTGGGCGTATGTGCTTCATCGGGATCCAACGCCTTCTGCGCCGAGCGAAACGCAACAAGCTCGATGATGATTGACGCCGTCTATCGAGTTGCGAAGATCGTGGCCGTCTGAAAGGACGAGGAGGAGGCTGTTCACGCGCTCTCGCCGTGCGGCAACTGCCGACAGTTGATGCTTGAGATGGATCAAGCGAGTCTGAATACTGAGTTGCTTCTCGATTGTGGCATGGCCGTGACCCTTGAACAGCTGCTCCCCCACGCTGCCTAGCGGAAGAAGCAGTGATGACGAGGATGGAGGAACGCATGACAGCAAGTCGATTCAGCATCGTTGCATCGTGGCTGATACTCCTTGTGGCAATGGCCGCGAGCTTGGCTCCGCTCATTCCACGTGTGCCCCCTGCAAGTCCAGATGAAACCGCGTTTTCAATTGACAACGCACTGGTCCAAATCGACCGGATTGCCCAGGAGCCCCGTCCGATCGGCTCGCCCGGCAACGAGCGAGGGCGCGACGAGATCGCTGCCCAGCTCCGAGCGCTGGGTCTTGAGCCGGAGTTCCAGGCGTTCAAGGTGCGCAATTACTTCAGCCCCAGAGGCGAGCTCATCGAGCTTATGAACGTTCTCGCCCGCATTCCCGGCACGGCATCAACCGGCGCCGTGGCACTGATGGGACATTACGACACGGTTCTCGACACATTGGGGGCAAACGACGATGCTGGGGCAGTGGCCATTTTGTTGGAAGCTGCGCGGGCCATTCTCGCTGGCCCTCCTTTGCGCAACGACGTCATTCTTTTGTTTACAGACGGAGAGGAGCCTGTGCCGCGCTTCGGCTCATCGGCTTTTGCGGGTTCACACCCGTGGTTCAGCGACATCGGATTCGTAATCAATCTCGAAGCCATCGGCTCAAGCGGGCCGTCGATTGTGATCGACATGAACGGTCCCGGCAGATGGTTGATTGATCAGTACGCTCGGGGGACACCGTACCCGGTAGCGTTCTCGTTCGTCACGGCAATCACCGAGTTGATCGGGGGCTCAAACACCGACTTCTCCACGTTCCGAGACGACGGCGTCTCTGGCTTCGACCTTGCCTACTTGACGGGGTCGCCCATTTACCACACCATGGCCGATTCCCCTGAGAACGTGGGAGCTCGCAGCTTGCACCAACAGGGAGCAAACGCACTTGCGCTCGCACGTCACATCGGCAACCTCGACCTTGGCTTGGCCAGAGAAGACGCGGAGGCTGTCTTCTTCACCATCGGGCGCTATCTGGTGATTCGGTACCCAAGCTCATGGACACTCCCACTAATGCTCCTCACGGCCGGTGTGCTGATCGCGACTGCGTGGCGACAACGCGGCTGGCTCCGAATGCTCCTCAGTTTCGGCACCACGATCGCCATAGCCGCCGTCTCTGCTGTCGCGGCCGTCGGGATCTGGACGCTGATTGTGGGCTGGCGGAGTTCAATGGGTATTTTTGAGGGCTATCTGTATTTGGCAGGATTCGTTGCGTTGAATGCAGGCATTGGAGCCGTCGTTGCCCGGGTGACAAGACGGCGCACAGGCACAGGTTCTGATGCCATCGGGTGCGTGACGGTATGGTGGTTGCTCGGATTGTTCTTGGCCATTGCCGTTCCTGGAATGAGCTACTTGTTTGCCTGGCCAGCACTGGTGGGTGGTTTGGCCCTGCAGGGGCGATCCCCCGAGAAGGCCAGACTCGGGTGGCGGCTTGCGCGTTGGGCATTGGTGTCAGTGACGGTACTTGTCCTGCTTGTTCCGGCGGTTGACCTCTTTTATCAATTCGCGCAGCCCAGGCCCGGAAACCTCGACTCGCAAATCCTGGCAGTCATCGCGATCCCGGCTATGCTGCTCGCGTTGGTGATTGAACTGCTTCGGGCCTTTCGAGTGCGCCCCTTGCGCAATCGGACGCTGTGACGGTGCAGTTGGTGAAAGGAGTCTGTAATAAACGAGATGAACGGCCAACAGGACGCGAAACACAAATTCGATCAGCCGATGGACACGCCCATTAGCTATCGGGAGCTTTACGGACTACGATTCGCCACGCACTTCATTCCATTCCTCAAGATCTTGGATCGAGCGACTGGCCGCGAACAAGTCATCGAGTGCTTGCGTGAATTGGCCCTCGAGGGAGCCAGAGAATACGCGGAGGCTGTTGTCGAGAAGGCAGGCAAGAACGACTTGTCCGTTTTTAAAGCTATCTACAGTCCTGACAATCCTGACAATCCTGATTTGTGCAATCTCCTGACCGTCGAAGTGTTGGAGAGCACCGACGACGTCTATCGGATCAAGGTTACGGAATGTCTGTTGGCGGAGGTCTTTCGCAACGGCGTTGCTGCCAGTATCGATTCTATGTCAGGCCGTAGGATCGAGAGGGTGTCTCATGCTGCACCTTCGCCTCGCCCCGCAATCGAAGCCTGGATTTAGCAACGGCTGCTCATCGTGGGGACACGAGAAGAACCGGCAACCAAGAAGGCGTTATCCTAGAACTTGCGCTCGTGATGCGTGGCTTGCTGGCGATAAGCCCAGTGAATCTCGAAGGGATGTCTGAGGCGCAACGTTTCCAGGGGCGGCAAGGTGATTGTTGAGTAAGGGGGGACTCTCATGAGGTTTGAAAAAAAAGATCAGAAGGCATTGCTTCTCTGGGCTGCTGACTGCGCTGAGCGCGTGCTGCCTGTTTTCGAAGCGAAGTGCGCTGCCGATGATCGACCTTGGGAAGCTCTTGAGGCAGCCCGCGCTTGGACCCACGGCTTGGTACCCTGTTCCGAAGTGCGCACGGCTGCCTTTGCAGCTCATGCTGCGGCTCGTGAGATCGATGATCCAGCGGCCTGTGCGGCTGCTCGTGCTGCCGGCCACGCGGCCGCAACGGCGCATGTTGCCAGTCATGCGGTTCATGCCGCTGCCTATGCGGTCAAGGCCGTCAGATCTAGCGCACATCCCAATCAAGCCGATCAGAAGGCAGCAGAAGAACGCGAATGGCAAATCCAACACCTTCCAGTGCATCTGCGATCCGTCGTGTTTCCAACCTCGGATGGAAGCTAGCTTTCGGGGAACGTCCCGGACATGCTTGTCGTGCCATGGAACGGGTTGCCGACGAGTAGCTAGCCCCGGATGGCTGCCTGAGAAATGCGCTTGGCAACGGGCAGTGCTCTGGCACTGCCCGTTGCTTTGAAGAAATCGCCAAGCAAACTCCGATTTCTTCGACCGACAGGCTACGATCTGATGGCTGCCTGTATGCTGCGCGCAACTCGCAGTAACTGCCTGCGAGTTCCAATGGAGAACGCCGAGCGAAGCCCGGCGTTCTCTGCAGCTCAATTGGCTATCCGCGGATAGCGGCTACTCATCTTCGATGACTAGCATGGAGAAACCCCAGCGTGTGCTGGGGGTTTCTCTGATGCAATATGTGAGGGATTAGCCTCTAATGGCGGCTTGAGCTGCTGCCAAGCGGGCGACGGGCACTCGGTAGGGGCTGCAACTGACGTAGTTGAGGCCCACCTTGTGGCAGAAGGCGATGGAAGAGGGTTCTCCACCGTGTTCGCCACAGATGCCCAGCTTGATATTGGGTCGGGTCTTGCGTCCCAATTCACAGGCCATGGACACCAGCTTGCCTATGCCAGCCTGATCCAAGACGGCAAATGGATCCTTATCGTAGATGCCCATTTCGACATAGTCCTTGAGGAACTTGCCAGCATCATCGCGCGAGAATCCGCATCCCATTTGGGTAAGATCGTTGGTTCCGAAGCTGAAGAATTCGGCCTCAGTCGCAATCTCATCTGCTGTGACCGCTGCGCGCGGCACTTCGATCATCGTTCCGACGAGGTAGGGGATGTCTGCCTTGCTCAATCCGTTGGCCGCTAGGACTTCCTCAGCGATCCGAACGGACAATTCCCGCTGAAGCGCCAATTCCTTCACGTGCCCAACGAGTGGAATCATGATCTCGGGCTTCACGGACGTGCCCGTTTTGTACACATTGCAGGCAGCTTCCATGATGGCGCGGACCTGCATTTCGGAAATCTCTGGATAGATGATGCCGAGGCGGCAACCGCGGTGGCCGAGCATGGGGTTGAATTCGTGGAGAGCTTCAACCTTCTCACGGATAGCTTCTGCGGATACGCCCATGACCTTGGCAACGTTTGCCTGACCTTCGGCGTCATGAGGAAGGAATTCGTGCAAGGGGGGGTCAAGCAGTCGGATGGTGGCTGGCAGTCCCTTCAATGCTTTGAAGATGCCCTCAAAATCGCCGCGTTGCATGGGAAGCAATTTGGCCAACGGCTCGCGTCGCCCGGCTTCATCCTTCGCCAAAATCATTTCGCGAACAGCGATAATCCGATCGCCTTCAAAGAACATATGCTCTGTGCGCGTGAGACCGATGCCCTCGGCACCAAATTTAACCGCGACGCTGGTATCGTGGGGCGTGTCAGCATTGGTGCGAACGCCGAGGGTTCGGAATTCATCTGCCCACCCAAGCAACGTGCCGAAATTACCCGACACTTCAGGCTCGATGGTCTTCATATCGCCCTTGTAGACAATGCCTGACGAACCATTGAGGCTGATCGATTCGCCGACCTTGACGACCTGTCCACCGACTGTGAACTGACCCTTGGCATAGTCGATGTTGAGTTCGCCAGCGCCAGCGACACAGCACTTACCCATGCCTCTGGCAACGACCGCAGCATGAGATGTCATTCCGCCGCGGGCTGTCAGAATGCCCTGCGCGGCTACCATTCCGCCGATATCTTCGGGGCTGGTCTCGATGCGTACGAGAATGACCTTCTTGCCTGCCGCGGCGGCTGTCTCAGCAGCTTCGGCCGAAAACACGACAGTTCCTGAGGCTCCGCCTGGGCTGGCTGGCAAACCTTTGGCCAGGATGGGAGCCTTCGCTTCAGCTGCCGGATCGAATGTAGGATGAAGAAGCTGGTCGATTTGCCCCGGTGCGACACGCAGCAGGGCCTCCTTCTTGTCAATCATGCCTTCTCCAACCATCTCAACTGCGGTCCGCACGGCTGCAGCTGCCGTCCGCTTACCGTTTCTCGTCTGCAGCATATAAAGAACACCGTCTTCGATGGTGAATTCGATGTCTTGCATGTCTTTGTAGTGGGACTCGAGTTTGGATCGAATCCCCATCAGTTCAGCGTAAATGGTGGGCATCTCGTCGTTCAACGTCGAAATGGGTTGTGGCGTACGAATTCCGGCAACGACGTCCTCGCCTTGCGCATTCATCAAATACTCGCCGTAGAATTCGTTTTGTCCCGTCGCAGGATCGCGAGTGAACGCAACGCCTGTTCCGCAGCCATTGCCCATATTTCCGAAAACCATTGCCTGGACATTGACGGCAGTTCCGAGCAGTCCCTTGATGTCATTAATCTGTCGATACTTGATCGCGCGAGGGTTGTTCCACGAGCGGAATACGGCTTCGATTGCTCCCCACAGCTGTTCTGTAGGATCTTGCGGGAACGGGCGACCGGCTCGCTTCTCGATAACGGCTTTGAACCGCGCGACCAGTTCCTTGAGGGCTTCGGCTGAGAGATCGGTGTCGAGCTTGACGCCCTTCTCTGACTTCACGGCGTCAAGAATCTCTTCAAACGGGTCATGATCGCTCTCAGTTTCTGGTTTGAGATCCATGACAACGTCGCCATACATCTGCAGCAGGCGGCGGTAGGAGTCATAGGCGAATCGCTCATTGCCTGACTTCTTGGCGAGTCCGACTACCGTTTCGTCTGTCAGCCCGAGGTTGAGGATCGTATCCATCATTCCCGGCATGGACACAAACGCGCCCGATCGAACGGAAACGAGAAGCGGATTCTCCACGCTGCCAAATGCCTTCCCAGTTGCGGCTTCGAGTTTCTTAAGATTCTTTGCGACTTCCTCGCGTAGGCCTTGAGGATAGGTGCTGCCATGATCTGAGTAGTAGCCGCAGACCTCAGTGGTGATGGTGAAGCCAGGAGGAACGGGGATTCCCAGCTCAGACATCTCCGCAAGATTGGCCCCCTTGCCACCCAGCAGCTGCTTCATCGTTGCATTTCCGTCAGTTTGATCCTTGCTGAAGAAGAAAACGTTTTTTCCCACTTCGTGCCTCCTTAAATATCCACTCCGTAGATTTCGTCTATTCGCTGTCAAAGAGCGCCTCAGCGAATTCAGCCGCCGAGAACGCGTGTAAGTCTTCTGCTGTTTCACCAACGCCGATGTGGGTGAGCGGAATGTGCAAAGCATCCCAAATGGCAAGGACAACGCCACCCTTACCTGTGCCATCTACTTTGGTCAGTACGATGCCTGTCAAGTCGATGGCGTCATGAAAATGATGCGCCTGCGAAATCCCATTTTGTCCAGTGGTCGCGTCGAGAACAAGGAGACGCTCGTCTGAACCTCGTCCCAGTTTCTTGGCCACCGTACGTTCGATCTTCTTCAATTCCTCCATCAGATTGTGTTTCGTTTGCAGCCTGCCCGCTGTGTCCACGAAAAGAACGCCGCCGGTTCGCATGGCGTGGTCGACGGCATCGTAGACGACGGCTGAGGGATCCGCGCCCGACTGATGGCGAATGAAGTCAACGCCAATCCGGTCAGCCCAAATACCCAATTGTTCAATTGCGGCGGCTCGAAATGTGTCCGCGGCTGCGAATGTCATAGGAATACCTGGATGGGCGGCGCGAATCTGCGTGGCCAGCTTCGCAATCGTCGTTGTCTTGCCTGCGCCGTTGACGCCGGTCATGGTGATCACCGTAGGCTGGTTGTCGGAGCGAATGCAGAGGGGCCTCTCGATTCCTGCCAAGCGTTCCTCAATCACCATTCTTAGGACATGCACAGGATCGTTGTCTTTGCGGGATAATGCGGCCTGCAATTCCTTTACAAGGGCCATTGCCGTATGCGCACCGACATCTCCGGCAATGAGTGCTTCTTCGAGTCGCTCAACATCGTCTGCCGACAGTTTCTTTGCACCTCTCAGCACTTGCGAAATCGAGCCGGTGAATCCTGTTCGCGTCTTGGAGAGCCCAACTTTGAGGCGATCAATCCACGCCATTACATTTCCTCCGGTGCGTCCATGCCCAAAATGTCGAGGCATTCGCCGAGCGCACCCTGAATCGCTGCCAGCAAAGCCAACCTAGCTGTCTGCAATGCGGTATCGTCAATCAAGACGCGATGCTTGTCGTAATAGGCGTGGAATGCACGTGACAGATTGAGACCGTACTCAGCCAAAGCATGCGGTGCGAAATCGAGGGCGGCATGCGCAACCACCTGTGGAAACTGGTCAAGCATCTTGATCAGATTCAGTTCCTCCAATTCAGCAAGCAGCGACAAATCCGCCTGATTGAAATCGGAAATTCTGCTGGAATCGGTCTTGCGGAAGATGGATCGGATGCGCGTGTAGGCATACTGGATGTAGGTCGAGGGATTGTCTGAAGACTCTGCCCGAGCCAAATCAAGGTCGAAGTCTAGATGGGCCTCCGGCTTGCGCGAGATCATGAAGTAGCGAACCACGTCCTTTCCAAGATCTTGTGTCAAATCATGCAAAGTGACGAACCGGCCAGCGCGCGTGGACATTTTCTGAATCTGTCCGCCTTCTTTCAGGCTGACGAACTGATGGACGGCATAGCTCAGCCATCCGTCCGGATATCCAAGCAGTCGTAGCGCCGCTTTGACGCATGTTTGCTCAGCATGATGATCAGCACCCTGCACATCGAGCACATAGTCGAAGCCACGCTCGTGTTTGTCGATATGATAGGCAATATCGACCATGAGGTAGGTCGGGCGACCATCTGAACGAATGAGAACAGAATCCTTTGCCCCGCCGTGCGCCTCAGATCTCAGCCAGATGGCACCTTCCTGTTCGTAGACTCCGTCGTTGGCCGTGAGCAGCTGGAGTGTCTGCTCGATCTTGCCTGCCTTGTGCAGATCAGCCTCTGAAAACCAGCGATCGAAGAATACGCCCAATTCGTGAAGGTCGCGCTTGATCACGTGGGTCATCCGATCGACCGCTGTCCGGCGGAAAAGAGCCTTTGCATCGTCATCGAACTTCGGAAATGGACGCGCCAGGTTCTGCTTGAGTTCCTCGGCCACTTCAATCAGGTAATCACCTTGGTATCCGTTTTCAGGAATCTCATGAGCGTCTTGGTACAGCTCTTGGTAACGCACCCACAACGATTCGGCGAGCAGATCGATCTGCTGACCTTCATCGTTGAAGTAATACTCGCGCTGAACGTTGTAGCCGATGCGTCCATAGAGCGTGGCGAGAACGTCCCCTAGAACGGCTTGTCTACCGTGGCCGACGGTGAGCGGGCCTGTGGGGTTGGACGAGACGAATTCAATCTGAATGGATTTTCCCTCGCCCAATGTGGAGCTTCCGAATGGTTCAGACGTGGCCAAGATCCTCTTGAGGGCGTCTTGAACCGCCGCGGGCTTAAGGAATAGATTGAGAAAGCCTGGTCCCGCCAGTTCGACTCGGGCAACTGGATGGGACGGATCCGTCTCAATCTGATCCGTCAGGGCGCTATGGAGTCTTCCTCCGATGTCACGCGGAGATGCCCTCAGCTTGGATGCGGCCAGCATGGCGATATTGGATGTGTAGTCTCCGAATTCGGGCCGATCCGTCGGACGAATCTCCAGAAACGCTGCCGCGGGCTCGTCTCCGAACGCTCTGCAATAGGCTGAGCGAATCACTCCCAGAATGAGGGTTTCAAGATGTGTCAACATGCGGTAAGCGTACCCAAATGCGGACTATCTTTCGACGATGAAGCGAATGCCCGTTTTTTTGCTCGCTGTTGATCGACAGCTCCATGAATCCGGGAATGACTTTGATTGATGCCTCATCATGTTCGACCAGACGACGGGCAATGGAGATGGCCTTGATCGTTTGATTGACCGCTCCTGCTCCGATGGCATGAATCTCGACCACACCGTGATCTTCAAGGGCACCGGCAATGGCACCTACGCGGCGTTAGGACTGGAGCGGGCAACAATCCAAAGTACGACCATAGAGCCTCCTGTGTGGACGGTCCCCATGCGTATTGGTACGATCTTGGAAGTATATCGATCCGGGAACGGAGGGACAAACCTGTTTACCTAGAGCCAAATGTTTTGTTTCACCCTCCGCGACGAGCCTTCACAACTTCTTCAAATCCGGAGCATACAACTAATGACTATGGCAACAACCAACGACAAAAGGGATTTTCGCCGCCAGATTTTCTTTTCGCTGGGCGGGATCGTGATTGGACTTGCCGTGGCCGGCCTGCTGGCTTTGCTCATTAACAATGTGGTGGAGCCGACCATGCAAGTTGAGACGCAGGATCTTGTTGAGTTTCCTGGAGACGTGTTCTCCATTTGGTATCACACGGAATCCCCAAACATGAGCACCAGATCCGCGTTGCTTGATCGCCTTGAGGACAGCTTGAGCGACCTGTTGATTCGACTTGATGTGACGATAGATGACATTCCACTTCCGATCGATGTGCTCGTTCATGATAGCCCCGAGATGATGCAGCAAACGACGATGCGCAGAAAATCAGGCAGCGCGATGTATTCGTTCTACTCGGTGATCGATCTTCTTCAAGGCGAGGACCCCTATTCGCGTTTGTCCGAATTGGTGCTTGCGTTTGGATGGGGGCGCTGCAGCTCGCAAGTGCTCTACAGGGGTATGCTGATGAATATCTCAGCGGCAAACGAGGATTTCCATGTTCCCGTTGCAGCTGCTCCAGCGCGCCTTCTTTATTCTCTGGAAGACCTGCTCATGCTTGAGAAGATCGATGCATTCGAGGACACCTTGTATCAACGATACCAGTCTCCCTTCTCGGCCCGACTCGCGATGGGAACCCTTGAAGGACTCAGCGAGTTTCGCTCCATGTTTACCACGGTCGGCGACTCGGCAGAGTACGGGATCGCAGATCTTCAGGCGGCATCGCTTGTTCAGTATCTTATAGGCTGTGCGGGAGGGTTGGAGGCGTTCCGGGAGGTTTGGGGACCGGGAACGTCTGAAGCACTGATTACACGATTAGCCTGCGGCCCGTGGAGTGACTTGTTTGACGATTGGCTAACCGTTGCTCGATCGGTAGATCCATCCACGGCAGCGTATCAACGCTACAGAGCGCGATTCCTGTATGAGGCAGGCGATATTGAGGCTGCTGCTCAAATTACTGAAACGTGGCGTCCCAACGATTTGCCGAGCGCGGATAGCGTGTTGGCGGTTCGTGCCCAGCTTGCGGCAGGCCATTTTGAAGCCGCCTCTCGCTTCGCGAATGCTGCCGAGCCCGGCATATCCGAGGTTCTCGTGGATTGGGTTGCCGTCTACAATGGTTGGAAGCAAGTGTCTGATGGCACATTGACTGTATTCAGCAGAGGAACAAAGGCTGAGTTGGATGCACGGCTTCAGGAAGTGAAGGCGGCCTACGTCCGTGCAGCAACCTTCTTCGGATTTTCAGAGAGCGAACTTCCCGAGCATGCGTCCGTTTTCTATTACGGCTCGGCCAGCACTCGGGATACGGGTGAAGCCATACTTCCTGCAGCGGATATTCACAAAGCGATCTGGCACTTCTGCCCAGAAGACAACATGGTCGTTGAGTTCGCTGGATCGATGCCTTCGTTTGTTACCATGAAAAGCTCAGCGTCCACCTTGTTGCGCCGTGGGCTAACGGCAGTGCTCACAGTGGATCGAGATGAACTGATCTCGCGCGGATGCGAAATGCTTCGGTTAGCGGAGTGGACGCCTTTGTGGCGCATTGGATTTGGTGGCATGCCGGATCGACCTTTTGAAACCGAGACGGGACTCATGATTGGATATATCTTGGACACGTTTGGTTCTGACGTCGTGCGTGGTCTCTGGATTGCCACTGCGAGGATTGGAGGCGGTGTTTCTCTGGATACTGCCATTCAGAGCGCGCTGGGCACGTCACGAACGGAGATCGAGCGAACGCTGGTTGATTCAGTGCTCATCTGTGATTAATGAAAACCACTAGAATTGACAGCCCAACCAAGATCCGTATAATGGAAACTTAAGCGAGCGCGCCTTTCCACAAAGATTTAGCTCTGCCTAGGAGGTGGTTTTCGAAGAAGTAAGCGAACCCCAGACTTCAATTAGGCAGGAGCACAAGGAGGTTAAACAATGAAGCGTAATGGCCTTCGGGCACTAGGACTAGCTTCTTGCGTGGTTGCACTTTTCTCGATTTTTGGTATGGCCGTCAATCTTGACGGTATTGTCGCCAATGAACTGATCGAGGAAATCAGTAACGCAGCCGGCTTGAATTTGGTTGATCAATATATCGCCAACTACACCGTGGAAGAGTTGACAGACCTTGCAGCACGCGGTCTGACACCTGGAATCAAGCTTGCGGCCGATCGAGCGCTCTTCAAGATTAATGGAGGTATCATTCCTCTTATTGGTCTTGGCGATGATGCGCTCCTCGCACTGGCAGCAGCCGGTGACCAAGACGCAGCTGATGCGTATGTCTTCACCAAGAGGGCTGCGAACAAGAATCCTGCAGCCGTCGAAGCTTCGATTGCCGCGGCAACTGCCGACACGGTCAAAATTGCCTTTGGAAAACTATTGGGCGGCTTCTATGGCCCTGGTTCCCCCACTGGCATGAAGACTGAAGCCGAACTTCTCGTCCTCGTTAAGGGAGAAGACCTTGGCATTCGTGTCGCTGCTGCAACCGCACTTACAACCTACTGGATCCTTGGTTCAGATCTGACGATTGCTCAGGTCGAGGCCAAGATCCTTGGTGTTACGCTGGCGTTCCCCGAATTGGCAGCCGCCTATCAGGGTTACCTGGCGTACCTTTATAGCCTCTAGCAGGCGATAAGGAGGAGGTTCTCATATGAAGAACGCGCTAATTTTGGCGGGTCTACTTGTTATCACATCACTCGCTGTCTTCGGGCAGGGGTATCCTACCCAGCCGGCAGATGCGTTGGTTTTCCCCGTGGGCGTAGCAGGAACCGTGTATGAAGACATGGAACTTGGCGTTCGTGGCGGAACGATCACCATCGCCAATATCGAAGATCCCAAGGGCTGGAATGACATGACTGCTCATGAAACGAGCACGACATACTTCACCCAGCGACAGCATCGCGGATTGGTCAACCTTGACCACATCTCGGGCGCCATCGTACCTGACCTCGCAAAGAGCTGGGAAATTTCTGATGACAGCTTGGTTATCACGTTCCACCTTCGCGAAGGCCTCAAATGGTCTGACGGCGAACCGATTACGGCTGACGACGTTGTCTTTACGTACAACGATCTTCTCCTGAACCTAGACGTCGACACGAATGGTCGTGACGGTCAGCTTCTTCCTGACGACACGTACCCCGTGTGCGAAAAGGTCGATACCTACACCGTGAAATTCACGATGAGCGTTATCTTCCGTCCCGCGTTGAACTCCCTGTCCTTCTCGATTCTGCCGAAGCACAAGCTTGCTCAGTACGTGCACAAGCTCAATCCTGAAGTGCCAGTCGGAACATTCAATGAAGCCTGGACCCTCGATACGCCTCTTACCGAATTGGTAGGAAACGGTCCTTACATCGTCACGGATTACCAGCCGAACGTCAGCGTCACCATGACGCGAAACCCGTACTACTACGGCTATGACCCGGCAGGAACCCAGCTTCCTTATTACGACACGCACATTTCGGCGATCGTAACCAACCAAGACGTCTCGATGCTGAAGTTCCGAAACGGCGAGACCGACGTCTATGCCCTTCGACCGGAAGATATCGCAATTCTTCTTCCTGAAGGCGCAAGCAAGGGCTTCCATGTCTTGATTACCGACCAGCCCGGCTACGGTACGACGTGGTTCTTGATCAACCAGGACGTCGGACTGGCTGAAGGCGTCGATAACGAAAAGCGTGAAGTCTATCGCAACGTGAAGTTCCGCGAGGCCATGGCTCACTGCATCGACAAAGAAACGATGATCCAGAACGTACTGAACGGACTCGGCGGCCCGCAGTGGAGCCCCGTTTCCGTACCGTCCCCGTTCTATGCCGGTCGCGATTACTATGGCGGACCCATCACCGAAAACAACGCAGTAATCTTCGAGTATGACCCAGCGAAAGCTGCAGGCCTGCTTGACGAAATTGGCGTTATTGACGCTGACGGCGACGGCTACCGCGATCTTCCGAGTGGCGCCCCGCTGGCCATGGAGATCAATACCAATGACAACACGACGCGTGTTGCCAGCTGTTTGATCCTCGTGGACGACTGGCAGGCCGTCGGCTTGAACGTGACCTTCCAGGTCGTTGACTTCAATACGTTGGTCGACCGCCTGTTCGGTTCCTCGGGCGACCTGATTTATCTTGGCCTGACCGGTGGCGACGAGCCCAACAGCGGTGCCAACGTTTACAATTCTTGCGGTTCCCTCCACGCCTATCGTTATTCGGCGTGCGATGAGCCGGACGAAATTGACACGCGCGTTGACGAGCTTCTGGGTATCGGCGCGAACACGTTCGATTTGGACGAAGCCTTTGCGGCATATGTCGAGTATCAGCAGCTTCTTTCTGCCCAGCTCGGCTATATCTACACGGTCGTTCAGTCGTTCCAGTATGCCTACTATGACTACGTCGGCAACGCCTTCAAGGCAAGCCCGACTTCGACGCCTGGTGGCAACAACGGTCTGCTTATGGAGCTCTGCTTCGACAAGCGACTGCTGTAATCTCGAACAACTAAGGTGGGGTGCGGCACTTGTGCCGCACCCCACACTCTATATCTCATAAGAAGGCTGGCATGCTTACTTATATTTTGCGTAGAACGTTGTATATGTTGCCGCTTCTTCTTGTTGTGTCGCTGATCTCCTTCACGCTGATCAAGATCATGCCGGGTGACTACCTCACTTCGGCGCGTTTGAATCCTCAGGTCACTGAAGAGACATTGCAGGCACAGATTGAGCGGTTTGGATTGGATCGAAGCTTCATTGTACAGTACGGGCTTTGGCTGAAGAACATCATTCGATACGGTGATTTTGGTACGTCATTCGATACGAAGATGCCCGTTTACAGGGCTCTATTTTTGGGCAACAAGCTTCAGTGGACTGTCTTTATTGCTTTTTCAACGCTTGTGTTATCGTACTTATTTGCTATCCCTATTGGCATTTACTCAGCGACCCACCAATACAAACCGAGCGATCATATCGTAACCTTCCTTGGATTCCTCGGCCTTTCTATTCCCAACTTTTTCTTTGCATTGGTCTTGCTGTGGATTCTCGTGGTCATATTCAAGGTGGGAGATCACGGTTTGACTGTCGGTGGCGTCATGGACCTGCATTTCTATGGCGAGGCCATGTCGTGGTCCAAGTTCACCAATATTCTCTGGCACTTGTGGCCGGTTTGGGTGGTCATTGGCACCAGCAACATGGCCGGTCTGATCCGTCTCATGCGTGGGAATCTGCTGGATACACTATCTCTCCCCTACGTGAAGACCGCCCGCGCCAAGGGACTTACTGAGCGCGTCGTCATCTACAAGCATGCCGTACGCAACGCAGTCAACCCGCTGGTGACGATTCTGGGGCTTACGCTGCCAGGCCTTGTTTCGGGATCGGTCGTTGTGGCGATTGTTCTGAACCTGCCTACCGTGGGACGGTCGTATTTTGCTGCGCTGCAACGTCAGGATGAACCGGTCATTATGGCAGGCCTCTTGTTCTTCAGCCTGTTCTTGTTGATTGGCAACGTTCTTGCTGACTTCTTGCTAGCGTGGGTCGATCCACGCATCCGCTATGACTGATTCTTGGGGTAATGAGCAAAGGAGTAAACTCGATCATGGCTAGTCGGAGAAAAAAGAAAGCACAAGCACAGCTAGAGGAGCAAGGCTACGTTAGCCGGTCCCAAGCGCAGATGATCTGGCAGGCTTTTCGTCGGCATCGCGTGGGCAACGTGGGGACGGTCATTGTCCTGCTCTTCCTACTGGTCGCGATATTCGCTCAGTACATTGGCCCCATGTCGTTTTCCTATCAATCCCGCAAGCATCCGTTTGCACCCCCAACGACCGTGCATTGGCGAGATGACGACGGTTCGCTGTCGAGACCGTATGTCTATGCGACGACGCGGGCGATCGATAGAACAACCTACGCGGCGATATTTACTGAAGACATATCGAAGAAGTACTACATTCGTTTCTTCGTAACTGGAGGCAGTCAGCACAACCTATTCGGGTTCATCCCGACGACCGGTCATTTGTTTGCCGCGCGAGCCGACGATGGCACAGAGGCACCTGTGTTCCTTCTAGGGACGGACATGTTGGGACGCGATATGTTTACGCGTTGCCTCGTCGGTAGTTGGGTTTCCCTGGCTGTAGGTCCGCTCGTCATCCTCATTGCCTTCCCTCTTGGAATCCTTCTTGGAGGGATTTCTGGATACTATGGCGGCGGCGTGGACATGTTCATTCAACGTGTTTGCGAAGTGTTCCTTGCCATTCCAGGCCTGCCTATTCTGATGGCCATGGGCGCTGCTCTGAGGGGATTCGGGCTGTCGGCGATGATGGTGTTCTTTGGCGTGATTGTCTCTCTGGCCATTATTAGCTGGGGCGGTTTCGCTCGCGTCATTCGCGGCCAGGTGTTGGCCATTCGCGAAATGGATTTCGTGACGGCTGCATCCGCTGCCGGTGCCAGTGACCTGCGAATTATCGTCCGCCATATCACACCGAATATCACTAGCTATCTCATCGTCTCGGCAACGCTACAGATCCCTGGAATGATGCTGACTGAAGCGGCGTTGAGCTTCCTGGGTTACGGCATTCAGGAACCAATGACCAGTTGGGGACAGCTGCTCAACGCGGCCACCAACATTGGCGCGATGGAATTGCATCCATGGATTCTAATTCCAGGAGCGTTCATTGTTGTCGCAGTGCTTGCCTTCAACTTCATGGGCGATGCATTGCGTGATGCCGTGGATCCTTACTCCATTCTGTAGTAGGTGACCACAGGTAACTGCTGATCAGGGCCTTGCTGCGACAAGCAGCAAGGCCTTTCTTTGTGCCTGGAACATCACGCCAAAAGATTGTTGTGAGAGGAGCCAGGCAAAATGGCGAAACGTTGCATCAGAAGAGGGAATCCGTTATTCTTAGAGGTCTTCTGAGGGGGGATTATGGATCGCATCGAACGCACGTTCATCGAAGATGAGATGGAGCAGTCGTACATCAACTATGCGATGAGCGTCATCCGTGGGCGCGCCATTCCCGATGTCCGAGATGGTCTCAAGCCAGTACAGAGACGCATCCTTTACGGTATGAGGGAATTGGGAGTGACGCCTGGGAAGCCTCATCGGAAATCGGCTCGAATCGTTGGCGAAGTCATGGGTAAGTTCCATCCGCACGGCGACCAGGCGATTTACGACACCATGGTGAACATGGCGCAGGATTTCTCCCAGCGCTACGTGCTTGTGGATGGACAAGGCAACTTTGGCTCGATCGACGGTGACCCCGCGGCTGCCACACGATACACAGAGGCTCGTTTGGCGCCTATCGCAGTCGAAATGCTCGAGGAATTGGGCGAGAAGACGGTTGACTGGATCCCCAATTTTGATGAGTCGCTCGATGAGCCAGTGGTTCTCCCTTCGAAAGTGCCTAACTTGCTGATGAACGGGGCTTGGGGAATTTCCGTGGGAATGACGACCCAAATTCCACCGCACAATCTGGTTGAACTGGTCGATGGAATCATTGCCGTCATGGACAATCCATTCATTACGGTGAAAGAGTTGATGGCGCACATTCAAGGCCCGGACTTCCCAACTGGCGGCATGATTATGGGGCGTGACGGCATTGACGACATGTATCGGACAGGCACTGGCAAGGTCACTGTTCGCGCCCAAGCAACCATTGAAGATGATCGAATCATTGTCTCAGAAATCCCCTATCAGGTCCGCAAGTCGACGATTGTGGAGTCGATTGCCGCCAAGGTTCAATCTGAGCAAATTGATGGCATTTCGGATTTGCGCGATGAGTCAGATCGAGAAGGGCTGCGAATTGTCATTGAGCTGAAGCGGTCTGCCAATCCCAATGTGGTTCTCAATCAACTGTACAAATTCACATCGATGGAGCGCACGTTCTCTGCCAATTTCCTGGTGATTCTTGACGGCAACCCGCGAACTTTGTCCCTCAAGGAGATTCTCAATTGCTTCATCGATTTTCGGCGTGAGGTTGTGCGTCGGCGCACAGAACATCGGTTGGACGTCGCGCAGAAGCGAGCGCACATTCTTGAGGGCTATCGCATTGCGCTTGAGCAGATTGATCGGGTGATCGAAATCATTCGAACCTCCAAGGACACGGAAACGGAAACCCGGCTGCTGCAAACTGAAATGGCGTTGTCTGATGAACAGATCGACGCCATCCTCAAAATGCGCCTGTCGCAGCTGCGCACGTTGGAGCGAGAGCGAATCGACAATGAATTCGACGAGAAGATTAGGGCGATTGCTGAATACAAGCGTATTCTTGAATCGGACCTGACGCTTGACGAGACGATCAAATCCGAATTGCGAGAAGTCGCTGAACGGTTCCCTGAAGCCCGCCGAACGGCCATTGCCGATGAAGACGGGAATCTCGATTTCAATGATCTCATTCCTGACTATGATTTGATGGTCAGTGTCACCAATCGTGGATACGTCAATGCTCCCCGAGCCATCGATTTTAGATCTCAAGGTCGAGGCGGCAAGGGCGTGATTGGGCAACGCACCAAGGATGATGATTTCGTTCTGCTGTCGAGCCTCGTCAATGCGAGAGACCAACTGCTGTTCTTCAGTGATCGGCTTCGCGTCTACCGCACGCAGGGGCATCGCCTGCCATCCATGAGCCGGGACGCACAAGGCAAGAACATTCGCAGCTTCATTCCGTTGGAGCAAGACGAGATGGTTCGCTCGATCTTGCCGCTGCGCAGTTTTGATGACGTAGAAGGCATGCTGTGCTTGATGGCGACTGGCAATGGAATCGTCAACAAGAACCTGCTGACAGACTATTCCAACGTCTATGCCAATGGGATCAATGCGCTCACCTCTGCAGACGACGACCGGTTGGTTGACGTCGTCTCGAGTGAGGGTGGAGGCGAGTTGATATTGGCGACCAAGAGCGGTCAATCGATCCGCTTCCGAGAAGAGGAAGTGAGGCTGACCAAGCGTCCGTCCAAGGGCGTCATCGGCATTCGATTGGATGCTGGAGATAGCGTCATCGGCATGGCTTGTCTGGATCGCGATATCACCATGGACAAGAAGCTGCTTATGGTCACCGAGCTGGGCTATGGCAAACGCGTGTCGTTGGAAGACTTCCCAATCCAGGGACGAGGCGGCAAAGGCGTGCAAGGGATTAAGACAGACGACGAGTCAGGGGCGCTCGTGTCCATTGGTATCGTGTCTGATCAAGACGAACTGATCATTACCACCGAGCAGAAGGTCATTCGAATCATGGCCGGAGACATCAACATTTACAGACGGTATGCGCGTGGCGTACGCCTAATTCAGTTGGATGAAGACGATCGCATTGTGTCTGTCGTACGAACGTAGGGAGCCTCATGAGCGAGCGGATGGCAAGGTTGGTGGACGAACAGCTCAGCGTGGGTGTGGACACACTCGTTCCTCGCGACGAACTTATCGCGAAACTTGTGAACTCTGAGAAGAAGGGCGTTCCGCTTCGGATCAAATTGGGAATCGACCCCTCTGCGCCTCACCTCACGCTTGGCCATTCCGTTCCTCTGCGGAAAATGCGACAATTTCAGGACCTGGGACACACGGGAGTTCTCATCGTTGGCGATTTTACGCGCCGCATCGGCGATCCTACGGGCCGAGCATCCACGCGCGTGTTGATGTCTGAAGCAGACATCAAGAGGAATATCGAGACCTACCAAGAACAAGCCTACAAAATCCTTGACCCACAGCGAACGGAAATCCGCTACAACTCGGAGTGGCTTGGCATTCTCAAGCTGGAAGACATCATCAACCTCACTGCGAAATATACGGTTGCGCGCATGTTGGAGCGCGATGATTTCTCCAAACGCTACGCCGAAGGCCGATCCATCAGCGTGCTGGAATTCTTGTATCCACTGACTCAAGCCTACGACAGCGTGGCCATCCGGGCGGATGTTGAGCTTGGAGGCGCAGATCAGCTGTTCAACCTGCTGGTCGGCCGCGACATTCAGCGGGAGTACGGCCAAGAATCACAGGTCGTCCTTACCGTCCCCCTGTTGCTTGGTATCGACGGAGAACGAGCCATGAGTCAAACCACAGGCAACTACGTGGGGCTCAATGAGTCCGCTTCGGAGATCTACGGCAAGGTGTTGAGCATTCCGGACGCTCTGATTCAAAGCTACTTCGTCTTCCTGACTGACATTAATCCCGACACGGTGAACGATCTGTCTCCTCGCGATGCCAAGCGAATGCTGGCGAGAGAATTGGTGACCATGTATCACAGCGCCGACGCTGCCGCAGAAGCGCAAGAGGAATTTGATCGCATTCATATTCGTCATGAACGTCCGACAGAGGTGCCTCAAGTGAGTCTTGATCGATCTCTGGTCAAAGAGGACGGAGGCGTCTGGATCATTGACCTCCTGCAGGCCTCAGGGCTGGTAGAAAGCCGCTCGCAGGCCAAACGCTTGATCCAGCAGGGCGGAGTCAAAATCAACGATGAGAAGGCGTCCTCGCCCGAGCTCGATATTCCCTTCCATCCGCCGGTGATGATTCAAGTAGGCAAGCGAGGATTCACCGAGCTCGTTTAGCACGAGACGAAATAGAAATCGCCGAGGCGCCGGGGCTCAGTCGAGCCCCGTTTCTCCTTCTTGCCAAAGAAGAAGGGGAATCACCGAATCTCGGCAATTCCCCCAATTACATCACGCGAAGCGCGAGGCGTCAGTCTACAATCAGATTCTTGGAGAATCGGTCCGTATCCGCTAGCAAGAATTCGGGTGTTGTTGCCAACGCATCAACAGGACATACATCAACACACTGCGCACAAAACGTGCAGCGGGCAACATACATGCGAATCTTCTTGTTTTCGGGCAAGAACTGAATGACGCTTGCCGGACACACGCGAATGCAAAGCTGACAGCCGATGCATTTCTCGCGATCATAGGCGATCTTACCCCGCAGGTCCGCAGGAGCGGGCACTGGAGGATGAATCGACGCCTTGCCTGCAGCCACCTTGTTCAACAGTCCGGTTACCGATTTCGGCATGTAGCGCGCAGGAAACGGATTGGTCGCTGGCTTGCTGAACAACTGCTTTAACAACGTGCCAAAGATCATGAATGCCTCCTACACGATCCGATCGAGCATCAGAAGCACCATCCCCAACAGGGAGATGCCAGTAATCGGCAGCCAGAATAGCCGAGCGGCTTGTCCGATCTTTAGACGCGCGAACGCAACACGAACCACGATGACTGCGAAGAAGATCACCACGAACACCTTCACAAGATAGAAGGCGACATCGATGACGCTTCCCCAGATTCCTCCAGTCACGCCCAACAATCCCGACAGCCCGTAGGGGAAGAACAGGGCCACAGTGAGCGACCCCATGACCACCATTTTGATGGCATCCGCCAAATAGAACATGGCCATGTTGCGGCCCGAGTATTCAGCCAGGATTCCGCCTGCGATTTCGGTTTCCGCTTCAGGGATATCAAACGGTATCTTTGTCAATTCTGCTGGTGTCACGATCATCAACGCGCAGAACAGAAGCAACAGCCCAATGAATCCCAGCGGACCGACCAGACCCCAGAGAGGATTGGATGCCAGCACAGTCAAGGAAAACACCTGTGCGCCGGGCATGACTGAAGACAAGTACCAGCCCAGCGACAAAAGTGTGATAGCCAGCGGGAACTCATAGGCCATCATCATGACCAGTTCACGCTGTGCGCCGACGGTGGCAAAGGGGGACCCAGCAGCGAAGCCGCCAAGAACCATAGCCAGAGACGGAACCGCGAGTAAGTACAGGATCAGGATGAGGTCCCCGAATCCACCGAGCAGCGGCTCGAATCCGCCCAAGGGCAGGTAGAACAACAACGTGCCCACAGCCGCCAATGAGACCAGCGGCATGAGATTGAACAGCCAGGCCACGGCGTGATCGGGAACGACGTTTTCCTTCACCATCAACTTAACGACATCGAAGAATGGCTGACGTAGTGGCGGACCGATGCGGCCCTGCATCTGAGCAGCCAGCTTGCGGTCGAGCCCTTTGTAGATCATCCCCAGGAACGTACCTCCTACGAGGATGATGAGTCCCTGCCAGACGGCATTGAGAAGTGTGGCGCTCATCCGCAGATCCTCCTTGTCTTTTCACGCGACAGTCGTACGAGTTCTTCCTTCATCCGAGTCGTCTTGTTCCCAGCAGCATCGGCAAGATGCACACGATCCATGCAGCACATGCACGGGTCAATGGACGCAGCGATGATGGGAACGTCAGCGATTTCGTCTCCCAGGAATTTGGGCACCCACGCCATCAGATTGGAGTAGGTGGGAGCCTTAACCTTCCATACAGCCAGCTCTTCCACGCCTTCCGCAAGTCTGACATAGTGGATGACCTCGCCTCGCGGGGCCTCATGCCGCCCGATTCCTTCGCCCGAGGCCTTCTTCAACGCAGCCAAGAGAGCGGGAACTTTGGGAATAGACATGAGCTCACCTGACGGCAAGTTCTCCAGACAGTACTCAATGATCCCGATGGACTGCTGCACTTCGAGCAATCGCACGATGATGTTATCGTAAACGTCTCCGCGAGGTTCTGTACCGAAATCTGCAGGCGTGATCGCCCTAATATCCATGTCCGCATAAGCTAGATACGGCATATCTTGACGAACGTCCTTCTTAACGCCTGACGCGCGGGCAGTGGGACCGACGGCACAGAGTTCGATGGCTTGATCGTATGTCAGCGCGCCGACATCGCGTGTTCTCATCTCCACGGACTTGTCATGCAAGAAGGCGTCAATCATCTGCTGGAGAAGGCTCTTGTAGTAGTCGAGCGCCTCGTAGGCAAGATGCGCCTTCTCTGCGGGAACGTCGCGGCGGACACCGCTGAAGATCGGGATTGCATAATCGACGCGATTCCCCGTGAGTTCTTCCAGCAGATCCATCGATTTCTCTCGGACATTCCACGTGAGGTGCAGCAGCGTATCGAATCCGAGTTCGTGCGCGCCGACGCCTGCCCACAGCAAGTGCGAGTGTACGCGTTCCAGCTCACCGATAATCGTTCGAATGTACTGAGCCCGCGGCGGCACTTCAATTCCTGCGGCATTTTCCACGGCTTGCGTGAAGGCCAACGGATGCGAGATGGAACAAATACCGCAAATGCGTTCAGACAGATAGAGGGCCTGAATCAAATTGCGTTTCATGCCCATATACTCGATGCCTCGGTGGGCAAAACCAGGCTTGATATCCACGCCGACGATTCGTTCGCCATCCAGATCGAAACTGAATCGGATGGGTTCCTTCAGCGCCGGATGAACGGGGCCAACGGGGACGGTATACGTGGTGGCGGCGCATTGTCCCACTTTTAGATTGATGGAGTCGTTATTCATTGCGCCCCTCCCATTTCACCATTCGCTTGACTTCCTTGGCCGTCTCTTCTTCAAGATCCTTGCGCCATGGGTGAATCGTGGCGCCCTCGGGCAAGAAGAGGTTGCGACTGTCAGGAATGCCGACGACGTCGATTCCATAGAACTCGATTTTTTCACGTTCCGACGTCTGAGCACCCGCCAGCAAGTCTGTGATGGTCGGAATCGACAAATCGGACTTGGGAAGCATCGTTCGAATGGTGAACGTTGCCTCTCCGTAGCGCTCGCCCCAACCCACAGTGAAGTGGTAGTTCAGTGCCACGTTTTCGCCCAGATCGTCTCCTGAAATCACCGAAAGGTGAGGCGTGTACTCGGTGCACAGATGGGCCACTGCATTGTGGAACGAATCGCGCTCGACGGTGATCCACAGATCATAGACCTTGCCAGGATCGATCGTCCCCACCGTACGTTCGATGGTACGATCGCCGAGATAGGCTCCTCCGAGCGCATGCTTGAACGAAGCAAAGAGATTCTCTACGTTCATTCGCCCCCCCTCGATTTTTCTAACGTCTCCAACTTGGCAACCGCCTTGACCACGCCATCGATGATTGCTTCAGGACGCGAAGGGCATCCTGGCACATAGACGTCGACAGGGATCACTTCGTCGATTGGTCCGACCACGTTGTACGACTCATAAAAGACGCCGGACGTCGAGCCGCAACCGCCAACGACGACGACTGCTTTTGGATCTGGAGTTTGCTCATAGATGCGCTTGAGTCGTGGCAGCATCGGCTTGGTCACCGGACCGGTGATCAGCAAGACGTCCGCGTGACGGGGCGTACCCGTAAGCATAATCCCGAATCTTTCCACATCGTACCGTGGCGTCAATGCAGCCACGATCTCGATATCACAACCATTACATGACCCTGTGGCTACGTGGAACACCCACAGCGCCCGCTTAAAAGAACGAGGTAGTGCCATGTCGCTCACCTAGCCAATACGAGAATAACGAACACCAATCCGAGCACTCCGACGAACCATGCTGCATAGTCCGAGAGAATGCCGGTATGCCATGCCTTCACACGTCGGTAATAGGCGGATAGCCCATCGATCATTCCCCAATACAGGTGATCCCCACGAACGTGGAGTCCATTGGAGGTTTCAGGCTCGTCGTTACCAGACAGGAAGACCTTCGTCTGCCCGGTTCCGCGTTTGTAGCCTTTGTTCCCAAACGAACGCACGATGAAGGACACCACGAGGATGCCGACGAAAAGCAAGGCCCAGGCAATGGGATTCCATACGCCGAAGCCGGAGCTTAGTCCACTCATTGCTAGCCTCCCAGTACCGCGTTGATGTACGCATCACGTCCGAGCCAAAGGGCCTTGGCTGCCGGCGTCACGATGTGATCGACAAAGAATCCGGGGAACAACCCGAACACAATGACCACCAACACCAATGCCGCCATCGGCAGCATCATGCCTAGCGATGGATCGGAAACGTGGGCCGATGTATTCGATCGAGGTCCCAAGAATGCTGCTTGGAACGCCTTCACGAAGACAGCCAATAACATAATGCTCGACAGAACAGCCAATACGGCCAGGAATGGATTCAGCTTGAACGCCGCTTCATAGATGAGGAACTTGGAGGCGAAGCCGTTGAACGGCGGTACGCCAGCAAGGGCGACTGCGCCGATGGCGAAGAAGATGCTTGTCCATTTCATTCGATGACCGAGACCGCCCATTTGATTGAGATCTCGCGTTCCGGCTGCTCGTATCACAACGCCAGAAGCGAAGAACAGCAGCCCAACGCAGGCGGCATCGTTGATCATGTGGAAGATGCCTCCCTGCATGGCGACCAACCCATATTCTGGCCTAGTCGCTATCACTGCCATACCTACGCCGACGCCCAACAGCATGTAACCAATCTGGGACACGGCACCGAAGGCGACCAATCGCTTGAGATCGCTTTGAATGAGTGCCATCGTCACGCCGACGAAGATCGTCAGAAGAGCAAGAACGATGAGGATCCACCCCACGGTCCCTGTGCTGATGCTCGCCCCAAACAGCGTGAACAAGATGCGAAACAACCCGTACAGGCTGGCTTGGGAATTGACCACGAGAACCGCGGACATCGGAGCTGGAGACTCACCATACGCGTCAGGCGCCCACATGTGCATGGGTACAGCGCCAGCTTTCATAGCCAATCCCGTCAATAAGAGCCCGAGGGCAACCATGTCGGTCAGGCTTCCCTGAATGCTCCGTGCGAGGACAGCGATGTTGAGGTGTCCATATTGTCCGTACAGCAAGCCGATGGCTAGCAGGACAAACAGTCCGGACAGTGTGTACATGGCCATGACCTTGAAGCCAGCTTCCTGAGATTGTTTGAGCCAGACGCGGAACCCGACCATGCTGGCAGCAGCTATGGATGTGATTTCAAGGAACACGAAAAAGTTGAACATGTCCCCTGTCAGCACCATGCCAAAAACGCCTGCAATCAGCATCAGGAACAGACTGAAATAAAGGTTGCCGCCTGAGCGTTCCTTCCAGTACGAGAAGCTGAAGAACGCGCCCGTGAGAGCGATGAGGGCCGTAATCAAGCCCATGAACGCGCTCATGCCGTCGACCTCGAACAGGATCCGTACAGGCACTTGGCCGCCAGAAAGCGGGAACGTGAACGTTCCGCCGCCCAGCTCGTACACGGTTGGGATGCCGCCCGATCCAAAGACATCAATGGCGAGCATCGCAGCCAGTCCTGCCACAGCGAGGACGATGAGTCCAATGAGAGTGTTGCGTGCTCCTTTGCCGAGCTTGCCCACAAGAGGCGTTGCAAACGCGCCGAGTAGCGGCAGCGCGACAAGGAGAATCGGTGCATGCAGAGTCAATGCGGTCATCCCTTCAGCTCCTTCACTTTTCGAACATCGAGGGTGCCGTAATGACGATGGACGAATACGGCAAAGGAAAGAAGCAAAGCCGTGGTCGCCAATCCGATGACGATGCTTGTCAGTGTGAGCGCCTGTGGTGTAGGTAGAACCATCTGTTGCGCTTCGGGTGCGAACGTATAGATCGGCGAGATTCCGCCGGTTCGATATCCGAGTGTGACCAAGAACAGGTTGACGCCCGTCTCGATCAGCGTGATTCCGATCACGAGCTTGATCAGATTGCGCTTGAATAGGAACGTGTACAGGCCCAGCACAACCAGCAGTGCGGCAACGATAAACGGGAGGTTTCCAATATTCATTCGGTCTCCTCCTTATGAGATCCAACGAGCATGACGATCACGACGGCGGCGATGCCGGTCATGACCTTCAATCCCACGGCCCAGTTCATGAGTGGAACCAGCCCGCCTGCGGTGAGAACGCCTGCGTTCGAGCCTGTCGGCACAGAAGCTCCAAACAAGAAGCCACCTGAGTTGGCGAACAGGTTGTAGAAGAAGGCCGTTCCAATACCCAGGAATGCAAGTCCCAGGAATGCAAGGGCTCCGAATTCTTCAATGCTCTGAAGCCAGTGTAGATTCAGCTGCCCCTTCAAGCCCGCAGATCCAAAAGCGACCAGTAGCAGTGCGAAGGCACTGGCGACTACTGCGCCTCCTTGGAATCCGCCGCCTGGCGTGAGGTGTCCGTGCATGATCACATAGAAGCCAAACAGGATGATGAGCCCGTACATGAACCGAGTGACTGTGCGAACGATGACTGACATGGAATTGTTGTTCATCGTTCATCCTCCCGGAGCTTGCGAAACAGGCCCAAAACACCAACGACAGCTGCGAACAGAACCGTCGCTTCGCCCAACGTGTCAAAACCACGGTAGTCAAACACCACGGCGGTTACGGCGTTGTTCACAGCGACTTCTGGCTGTGCATTCTGGATGTAGTAGTCATCCATGACCGCCATCTGAGGCTCACCAAATGGTCGCATGTCGGCTACTCCGAGAAGAAGGAATGCGCCGACAAACAAGAACGCGACGAAGAGAATGGCTTTTCTCATTCTTCCTCCTTTCGAGCAGTACGGCGGATGGCAATCACATAGATGGCCGTTGTGAGTGCGGCGCCAATAGCGGCTTCGGCAATGGCCACATCGGGTGCTTGCAGCATATAAAACTCAAGTGAAACCAATAGGCTTGCTGCAGCAAGAGCTAGAACCGATGAGAGCAGATCCTTGAACCAAACTGCCAGAGCAGCTCCGATGACGATGAGCACGAGGACGACGACATGAAGGATGCTTTGTACAATCATGATCGATCCTCCAGTTTGTCTACGACAGCACCCTTCGGCTTGACTCCACTGCGATACGCCGCGCGGGCGATGGCGTGAGATCCTGTGGGGTTGGTTACCAACAGCGCGATCAGGGCGATAATGACGTGAATAGCCAACGTATTGTACTGGGCGCCGCCACGGGCAAATCCGTACACAATGACTCCCAAGGCAGTGAACAGTGAGCCGAACGTTGTGCACTTGGTCGCTCCGTGAAGCCTCGTGTAGACGTCGGGGAAGCGAACCAGGGCAATGGCGCCCAAGCCGTTGAACAGAACCCCGATCCCAAGTAGGACATATAGGAGTATGCTCAATTCAATCCCCCTTCTAGGTAGCGAGCGATATACAGTGTTCCAACGAATGACAACAGTGCGTAGATGATGGCCACATCAATGAACACGACCTGATCAAAGGCCGCACCCAGGACGATCATCGACGCAACAACCAGCGTATTGAGTGTGTCAAGTCCGACGACGCGGTCGCCGACTGTCGGCCCCAGCCCGATTCGTAACAGACTAAACATCACGAAGAACGCGAAGCAGGCCGCGACGATGAAGAACACCAGGGGTTCAATGATCATTCCGCGATCCTCCTTGCCCAGTCAACGAACGATCCGCACACCGCTTCCGCGGACGGATCCGTGTCTCTCACGTTGATCCAATGCACGAATAGATCTCCACTCTCCTCATCCACATCGACGGTCAGCGTTCCCGGAGTCAGCGTAATCGAGTTGGCCAACAAGGTGGTTCCGAAATCAGTGCTCAGCCCGGGGCTGAGACGTACGATTCCAGGACGGATCTTGCCAGTGATGACCCGATAGGCAACATCGAGATTGGCTTTGGCCATCGCCCACAGGAACGGCCCAATCAGATAGACAAGAAACAACAGCCAACGAAGAGGATTCAGCATTCGCAGCGAACTCTTTCGGCCTTCTTTCTTGCGATTGAATGCAACGCGCCCAGCGATAGCTCCGACGATGAGGGAAAGGACTGCGCCCGAAATCCATTCTTCGAGGCTCCATGCAACGATCGTTCCGCTGCCAAATGTCAGCAGAAGATAGAAGAAGAAAGCTCCGATGGCAGTGACAAAGAATGCAAGCATTCTCACCCTCCCGATACAACGATTCTCGACGGAAGGTGCGATAGCGCACGGATTTTTCCGCCGAGCCAGCGAATTCTACCCGAGGATTCGAGGAAGATTCAAGGATGAAATGCAATTCCCTTGCTTGCTAGAGAGCGATCCGGAGAGGGCTACTCAACCTGAATAGGAATGCTCAGGGTGTCTGATGCCCCGGAGTTGTCTGTCACAGTGAGTGAGACGGTGGTCGTGCCAGATGCGGGGAAAATGTGCTCAGCGAACGCCGTTTCAGCATCGATCGTTCCATCGTGATTGAAATCCCAAGCATAGGCAACGATTTCGCCATCGAAGTCCCAGGACAGCGTCCCATTGAACAGGACCAATTCTCCGGCAGACGGGCGACTGGGCATGTAGGAGAAGTCAGCGACTGGAGGCTGGAACGAAGACGGCGGAGATGGCGGCGCGGATGATGCGACATTGACGAACACCGCTTGAGTGTAGGCATCTGTATTTCCTGAGTCGTCGGTAACTGTCAAGGTAACATTGAATGTTCCTGCAGTCGGGAAGACGGTTTGAGCAAAGCCATCCGTAGAATCAACGATGCCATCATCATTAAAATCCCAGGCATAGGCGACGATATCTCCATCGATGTCAGATGACAGGAGACCGTTAAACAGCACCTGCGACCCTGCTGCAGGTACGGTCGGTGAGTATTCAAAGTCCGAGAGCGGAGGCAGTGAGGGCTCCGACTGCGTCGGCGATGTATTTGCCGCGATTGGTATCTGTCGCGTTAACGAATCAGTGCCTCCTGAGTCATCCGTGACTGTGAGAGTGACACGAGCGTCGCCAATGATTGCGAACGCGTATTCGGAAATGGCTGCCAACGAGTCCACCACTCCATCTTGATTAAAGTCCCAAGCGTAGACTGAAATCTGACCGTCTGAATCTGTAGATAGTGTCCCGTTGAACACAACGACGCTTCCCGATTGCGGCTCAGACGGTGAGTAGTCGAAGTCAGCGATCGGGGGGAGTAGGGTGATTGGCGCTGTCGTTGTTTCAGGGGCGCCCGCTCCGACAGTCACTTGCAAGGTGAGCGTGTCCGTGGCACCGGAGTTGTCAGTGACTGTGAGTGAGACATCATAAACCCCATCTTCAATGAAACGGTAGTCGACGATGGCTGCCGAGGAATCGGTTTGACCGTCAGCGTTGAAATCCCAAGCAAATGCCACGATTTGGCCGCCAGCATCTGTAGACAGGGTCGCGTTGAACAGGACAACGGCACCGGCCTCTGGTTTGGTAGGCAAGTAGGCAAACGCAGCGACAGGTGGGGTTCCGCTGGTCGGTGTCGGGGCTGGCGAAATGACCTCAACGGTCAGTGTGATGCTATCGGAATTGCCATCGTCATCGGTCACCGTCAATGTCACTTCATGGAGCCCAGCCGTTGCGAACGCATACTCTGCAAAGGGTGCAGTTGAGTCCGTTATCCCATCTGCATTGAAGTCCCACGCAAACGTCTCGATCAACCCGTCCAGGTCCAGAGAAGGCGTGCCGTTGAACCTGATGATTTCTCCAGGAGACGGAGCCGTTGGCGAAATCTGGAAACTGGCGATCGGCGGCTGAGCCGCAATCGGAGCGTCCGCTGGGGGCTCGACAGGTGTTTCATCTGCAGTGTTTGCTGGCGTGTCCATGATGACGGGGGTCCGCGCGGAGTCGGTGATGACCACGGCGTAGGTTACGGTATCGGAATTGCCGCCATTGTCCGTGACGGTCAGAGAGATGTCGTAAGTGCCTGCCATCAAGAAGACCTTGGACGTAATCGCTTCATGGGAATCCGAGACGCCATCTCCATCAAGATCCCAAGCATAGGCCGACAAGACACCATCAAAATCCGACGAGGAGGTGCCATTGAATTGGACGATCTCGCCCGTCTGTGGCTGTGCAGGCACATAGGTGAAGTCAGCCACTGGGGGCTGGAACGAAGCGCTCGAAGGAGCCGCGGAACCTTCGCCTACGGTAACCGGATAGATGACTGTGTCTTCGTTTCCCGTATCGTCAAGGACTGTCAATGCGATATCAAACGTACCCGCCGACTGAAACGCATGAACAACCACGGGTTCCGTCGAATCGACAACGCCATCGGCATTGAAGTCCCATGCGAAGGCGACGATGGTTCCGTCGAAGTCGAATGAGTAGGTTCCGTCGAACGTGACAGGAACACCTGCGATCACTGTTTCGGGCTCGTAGAAGAAGTCGGCCGTGGGCGGCTGGAACGTGATCACGACCTCGCGTTCTCGTATGTAGCCACCGAATGAGATCGGCAGCGCGGCCTGCGCTCCAACGACCAACTCAACCTGCTGTTGAGTGGTGAATACGAATCGTTCGGGGAGCGAGGTCTCATCGACGGATAGCGTATAGGTTCCGGGAAGAATATCGGCGATGGTGAAACGGCCAGCTAGATCGGTGAATGCATCGGAGAATCCGCCGTCAGTCGTCGACTCCAAAACGAGGCGTACTTGCGCCAATCCGCCCTCGTCTCCGGCTCTTGAGCCGTCCTTGTCCACATCCTCAAACACGTCGCCGGTGATCACGACGACCGGGAGAAGGGGAATGTCCACCCAAAGCGTCTCTCCAGCGATAACCGTGACCGTCACAGGTTCGCCAACAGCCGCATTGACGGGGAGTTGATCGGGAGCAAGCGTGTAGTCGCCGGGATAAACGGGGGTGAACCGGAAGTATCCGTCGGCATTGGTGGAGACTTGCGTACGCCCTGCTCCCACCACGATGGTTCCCGCAGGCTCGTCATTCAGCCCGTATAAACCATCGCCATCACGATCAATGAATGCGCGGCCTTCGATGCGCCCTTTGGTCACCAGGAATGGAAGAGGAATGTTCACGTTGGCATTGAAGGAGATTCCCCATCCGAAGCTAATATCGTTGGCATCATGGCGATCCCACGAAATCGAGCCGTCAAACACGACATCCAAGTCATCCGTGAAATGAATGAAGAAGGATGCAGAGAGATCGAAATCATCTCGTGTGTTCCCAAATGTAATCGATGCTTCGTGAAGCGCAGTTTCAGGCTGGAAACGGATGGATAGATCGGAAGATGAAGACAATGGTGTGTCCGCGATGACATCGAAGCTCTGGGACTCCGTCAGCTGGAAATAGAGGTAGAACGCCTCGATGGCCAAGCCAGCGCCTTGTGAATAGGTGGTCGTTCGTACGTGTGAATTCAGCACCAAATCCTGTTGCTCCAGCACCTTCCCTGTCAGGGAATAGGGGAACACGCCCGCTGTCTCTGTGAGGCTGACGGCCACCAGCGTGTCGACGTCGTTCTTGACGGACAAGTCGGCATATCGGTCCCACGAGAAATCGAGGGTCGAAGCCAATGTGGGCCCGTTCTCCAGGGGTGTGGCCGTGAGATTGAACCCCAAGTCATCTTGAATGCGCGTCGGAAGAAGCGGATCACGATTGACGTTGTCCCACTCATGGGACAGAGAGCTACTCAGAGATATGGCTGTCAGCCGAAGCCGCTGGGATACCTCGATTCCGGCTGAATCGGCTCGTTGTCCGGGAAAGAATGTGCCGACAGAGTAGGCGCTTCCGCTGAAGAAATATCCTGATGAATCAATGGTCGTGTTGAAGAAAAGTGCGCGACTCGTAAGCGGGCCGTCCAGGCCGAGGCTACCTTCGATGTCCAGTGTCCAATCATCAAGTGGCGCTGCATGGGCAGTGGCCGTCCACAGGGATTTCGAAACCGATACCGCATCGCGAATCCCCAAGTAGCCGATGCCTATGTTGGCCACATCTGGTCCAAGAGCAAGATACCCGGCAAATCGGGTTTCATTGTTGCTCCCGCCGCCGATCACAGACAGATCGACATACTCCGCATCGATCTTCAACGATCCGCCCGTGCACGATAGGCGAACGAGATCTGTGAGAGACTGCGAAACACTGCCAATGGAGAACGTGCTGGGGGCTAGACGATAAAGCATCGAGAATGAGCTGATCCTGGCCTTCGTTGGCCCAAAGGGATCGAGAAGACTGAAAAAGGACGAGAAATACCCGCCAAGGATTTGTCCAGAAGTAGAGAATGTCAGCTGGCTGTCGAACGCATTGGTCATTACGTTCTTGTCAATCGAGATTCGAATTCGTGCAGGCAGCTCTTCCATGACGGTTCCCCCCACTGCATCGGGAGCTGGGGGAAGAACGGACGTAAAGACAACGGCATCGGAGTTGACGCCTTCATAGATTGCAGATTCCGCCACGACAGTTAGCACATCTCGTCCAGGTTCCGTACCCATGGGGATAGTGATCTGAACGGTAAACGGCAGCCGTTCTTGAGGAGCCAGGTTTGCTGAGTCATGTGACAGTGCAATGGACAGTCCGCGAGATGAACTGGCCGTGAGAACCAACGAATCCTGAACATTACCTCGATTGATGAGAACGAATTCGTAAGTCATTGAATGTCCGGGGGCAATACTTGCTCCCGTAGGGGCAACGAGTTCAATTTGCGTCATGGGCGTAACCAGCACGGTCCCCATGGCTGTCCCATAGTTCAACGCGTCGGATTGTGCCGTGGCCGTGAATGCCAAGACGTATTCGCCTGCGACGGCCCCAGCCGGGATGGTGGCGGTGACGAACAGCGTGCCTTCCTCATTTGGCTGCAGTGCAATGGAACTGGGAGCACCGAGAAGCCCCCAGCCAGCAGGAGCGACAAACGATAGCGAGAAGGTCTCAGGATTCGGGGAATCGTTGATGAGTCCAAAAACATGCGTGACGAATGATCCTGGCGCTCCATCTTTCGGAGTGGAAAGGAGGCTGACCTCAACGGACATTCCGCCAAGGCTCACAAGGATCACCAGCAATAGGGCGATCAGCGTTCCCTTCTGTAACCTCTGGTTGCACGCCAACATGACGATTAACCGTATGTGATGTGGCACACATCCGAAAGGACCGGACCACAGTGGGAAAGGGACATTGGTACGTTGTTCAAGTGACCGGATTCAATCCCCCAGCGCGAATCGCCAAATGTCCCGAGCCGACGGGGCAATCGCCGGAAAGCGGAGTACGCAACTCGCTATGGTTGGGCGAAGCCAAGAGGTTGACATGATGGATGCACGAATACAACAAGAGATCGTATTGCGCTCTGAGGATCGCGTCGGCGTTCTGGCAGACATCACCCGCATTCTCAGCGACATGGGGATCAATCTGTTGTCCGTTCGGCTTGAATCCGTTGAAGGTGATTCGATCGTGCATCTGTTGACCAGCTCTCAATCATATGCCTTTGAGGCATTGCGCGATGCAGGATTTCACATCACGGAACGGGACGTGGTGTTATTGTCGTTGCCCCATCATCCCGGATTTCTACGGCGAATGAGCGAAGCATTAGCGCGCAAGGGAATCTCGATCAACGACCTTCATGTTTCGGTCCCTGATGAGGCAAAGGTGGGCGTCGTAGTGCTGACCTGCACCAACAACGCCCACGCAATTCAAATCCTACGCGGCTACTAGGTTCTCATTCACCTGCTGGCTCGATCAGCAGAGTTCTTCCGTCCGAACGTCCGAATACTTCAGGGAAGTAGAACTCCTGGGCCAGCGTGGGCAATACGCCGAATTCTCCTGGGACCACGGCACGAAGGCTATATTGGAACGTGTAGGTCCCTGATGGGAGATAGTCGGCAAACAACACGGCCTTCTCATCGCGGAATTCAGAACGGGAGTACCAACGCCACCACCACCAATAGAACCAGTTGGAGCCACTCGATGAGTCTCGGAACAATCCCGGTTCGGTCGCAGCGCGACTTGTGGTTGCCAGTGAAGGATCGATGGCTTCGCAGCCGGCTGGGAATGGATCCTCGACGACGACGTAATAGAGGTCATTCGGAGCAATGATCGTGAGACGAACTTGGATTTCCTCGCCGACAGAGATCGTGTCGATTTCAGGGCAGGGCTCGCCGATCGCACAGGATGCGGCGACATACTGTCTCTGAACGATAATGCCCCGCTGCAGCGCACCGACCTCCTCCACAGGGATGTAAGACGTAAGGTGGGCTGTGTAGTACAGCCGTCCCGTGCCCTCACCTCGTGCAACAGTCAATGTGTTGCTCGTCCCCGGCAAGAGATCATGAGCGCCAACCGAGAATTCAATCGGCTCAGTCTGCGCTGTGCCATCAGTCTGTCCCTCGAATAGCTGAACGCCGTTGATGGCTGCCTCGAAACTGTAGGTCGGATTCAACTCGCCAGTCGCGACCATCCAATCGGTTAGTGAGATCAGAGCCCATGCGGTTTCTTGCGTCGTCTCCCAAATTCCGCCCGATCGTGCGACCATCAGCCAGCGAACGACATTGGGCAGCATCGGCTGATCGGGGTTCAGTCGAACCAAGGCATCGAGGATGATGGCTGTCGATCGCGTGTCCGTGTTCATCGCCCACCAATCGTAAGTCGACTCCTCCCAGTGGATTCCCGTTGCGGAAATGATGGCCTGCGAATAGAGATCCGAGAGAAGGGTGTCCACTGAAGAAGAACTGCCGTTGGAGAGCTGCAGAGTCAACGCCAGCCATGCGCGTGCATAATGGCTGAGCTTGCTTCGTACAGTGAACAGCTCACTGGCAGCATTGAGTGCATCAGTGTGCCGGTTTCCTTCAGAAAGCACATAGGCAATCCAGGCTTGGCGGTTGGCAATCACCGTTGATGTGAGGTTCTTGGGCGCGACCAACGAATTGGCGAGGAAGTCGAGGCCATTCTTGAGCGCATCTCGTTGAATCCCAAAATCAGCTTTCTGCGCCTGCAGCAAGGCATAAACAGCGTATGCAGACAGATAAGGATTCGATCTGTCGCCGTCCCACCATCCCCAGCCGCCATCGGCGTTCTGCCTTGCATAGAGCTTGTCAATTCCCTCAGTGACCAGGCTGGGAAGCTTGTCTGCCAACGCCTGGTTCTCGATGCCCAGTTCAACCAGGGCACGATAGGTGAGGACGTTGGGGAGGAATCGACTGATCACCTGCTCGGTGCACTCGTACTCGAAGTGCTCGAGATAGTCGAGTCCCTGCTGCATAGCTGCAGCAAGAGACGTTTCCAAGCGAATCAACAACTCGGAACGGTCCATATCAAGGCCAGGCAACAAGCCGATGATCTCCGTCCGGTTCCCAAAGCCATCCAGTTGACCGGCTGTCCCCACGATCTCAGGGGACGTGTACCTATAGACAAGCAACGTTCCATCTGGGCCTGTTGTCAATCGCGGACGTGCGGCATCGGACAAGTCCCCAGATTCGACGCTGAACGCGATGTCCACTGCATCGACATCTTGGACTGTTCCCCACCATACGACAGCCATCTCCCCTCGAGCGGGCACGGTCACTGTTTGGACGGCCCCTGTTTCAAGCGACAAACCGGTTTGCGCAAGGGTGACTTCGGCGCTCAGGTCCTCATCCGTTTGGTTGGACACGTTGGCCAGAAGCTGCAATCGGTCACCGACCACGAAGAAACGCGGTGTGACGGGGCGGATGAGCAGCGGCTTGGTTACCAGCAGTTCTGAAGTGGATTCACCAACGTCCGTCTGGGTCGAGATCCCGACAGCACGGGCAACCCAGGTCGTCAGATTGTCGGGCAATTGGATGATCAGTCGAGCATAGCCCAGACTGTCCGTGGTCACAGAGCCGTCCCAAAATGCAGTATCCTCGAAATCTTCGCGAAGCGTGATGCCTTCGGGTAGTTGCGCTGCCGCACTTCGCATGACGGGATCGTGATCGGCGGCTCCAGCTTCTTCTGCCAGGGCAGTGGGCGCGAACACGGCGCCAACGCTCGTGTCATCTTGCTGTGCCTTGACGGCATCGAGCGTTTCGAGTTCTTCAAGCTGCTCAATGACCAAGCGATTGATGGAGAGAGTTAATCCACTCGATGTGGACACACCTAGGCCGCGTCTTCCATAGAACGCATCAAGAATGGCGTTGGGCGTCCGCGGGCGAAGCGACAATACGGCAGCATCCACCAAATCGAACGCAAGAGAACTGGGTAGCGGAAGGCCGTCGGCATCTGTGACCCATAGGTCATAGGCGATCTCAGTGCCGGGTAGCGATTGCTCGCTGGATGGCACCATTTCGATGTGCAATGACTTGGGATCTCTTGACACAGTCAACGCTGCGTACCCGATCTTGGTTTCGGCAGCAGCGGTTGCACCATCGGCTGCCAACGTGGCCGCCTCCAATCCCTGGAACAGCACAACACTGACGTAAATGTTGGGGATGTGCTCCAGCGTGATGGGGACCTCAATGACGGTACTGTTGGATTCCAGCAATCGGACATCACGGTAAAGGATGCCCCCTCGCTCAATGGTTAACAGTGCCCAGTGCGGCCCGGAATAGGGACTGGGCACAAGGATCTGCGCTGTCTCTCCAACTTCGTACTCGGTCTTGTCAGGAATCAATGTGATGCGATCATCATTGCTGCGTTGCCAAGAGACGCTTTCTGGGCCGCTTGCCCACAGAAACAGACTGGTGCGCGTTTCGTTCCCAGCGGCATCTGTTCCGATGGCAAGCACTTTGTAGGTTCCGCCCTCGGGCGGGGAGAATGAGAAGACGCCGACACCCTTTTCATCCGTTCGTAGCGTACCCGTCTCGACTTCGGTGTCATAGGTCTTCCAAGTCCAACGGCCACCCCCGGCTGCGTCCTGTTCGAAGGTGTTTTCCCATTCCCTGTGGATGACTTGATATGTAAGATCCTGTGAGCCGATCCGCTCGCCAGCCCAATCGACGGTCACGACATCGATCGCCGTGTCGTCACCAGCCCGGGCGATCGATCGAGCCGTTGCCAGTCCGGCGTAGAAGGATGCTGCATGGACGATGATCGTGGATCTTCCAGAAATGACTTGGCCATCAGCCCCTCGCGTCGTGGCCTCAATCGTCAATGTCTGACTCCCGGATTGGACGTCCTTGACGCCGAAGACAAGGTTCGCGGGAAATTCAATCAGGAGGTTGCCATCGACATCTGTCGTACCTGAACCTTCCAGAACAGGCACGGAAGGTGTGGACGGCATCCACCAGCAGCTCCAGCAATCCCAGGGATCGTCCCGGTCTGAGAACGTATATCGACTGAGGTGAGAAGGCGAGAAGTTGTAGGCTTCGGAGTAAATGCTCCATTCGACAGATTGTTGAGATACGGGCGCACCGAAGAAGTACTCGACTTGCACGTTTGTTCGTACAGTATCTCCTGCAACGTGTTGATCCTCATCTGGGGTGACCACGACCTGAAATTCGGGAGCGCGATAGGCAGCAACATCGAATGTGTCGGTGTGGTAGGAACGAGTGGTTTCAATTTCGATGCGATAGGTGCCAATGGCTGCATCGGTTTCTAGCTCAAACTGACCAGAGAACGTGCCGAATGCGTCGACGGCAAGCCGCCCCTCATAGATCAATGACCAATCTGAGTCTCTGACCGTCACCCCGACGGATTCGTCGCTTGGCAACGAGTAGAGGACATCTTGCTCATCTCGAAGGACGCCGCGGAAAGATACCGTTTGTCCGGGTCTGTAAATGGGACGATCGGTGTCGAGGAAGAGTCGCTCTTCAGAGCTTCCACCAGAGGAATAGCCGAAATTCCAAATAGATATTCCCGTCGTCCATTGCGAATTTCCCAGCGAGAACGGGACTGCGCTTGCTACAGTGATCCCTCGCCAATCATAGGCATCCGTGCCCGCGAAGATGGCGATACCATTTCCGTCTGTGACTGTTGCTTCCAGGGCATCTCCATCTGAATCATACGTTCGTAGAATTAGGCCGGGAATCGGGTCTCCCGTCAATAGATCGCAGGCCCACACAAGGGTTTCGGTGTCCGATGTCTTCATCGTGAGATTCAGCGGGCTGGCGATGAGCAGATGCCGATGCTGCCAACGATTCCAGCTGACTCCTTGTGCATTTATGTCGATGAGATAAATGCCGGGCTCGAGTGACGCGCTATCAGTTAGTAGGTCGATGGGGGCATAACTCACTTTGTTGAGTTCGCCTGACAGGGACACTGTCCACTTGCGTACGAGAGCGTTCTTGGAGGGGGTGTAGTTGTACCAATCGTTGGTGGCCTTGAAGTACTCATCTAGGGAGAGGCGTGACAGCGTGAGCGCCACTGAATCAGTATTTCGGTAGGCAATGAATAGCTTGGCGGGCTCATAGGCATTGAAGGTGCCTGTTTGACCAGGAACATGCAGCCAGGCCGTTGGATCAAGAGCGGCGGTTTGGAACCTAATTGTCATGGTTTGGTTCGTATGATTCCCGTATGGATCGGCAATATTGGGACCGATCCGTACTTCGTAGGTCTGGCTCGGTCCTGAGTCGAACCAAAGCGCATAGGAATTGTCCCAAGAGCGGAAATATCCTGAGACTGTTCCAGGTTCAGGCTTAGGAAGGATGGTAAGGTTATCTAGAACCGTGTCTGGATCGATAGGGGTATTGAAGGTGATCTCAAGCGACGTATAGGGATAGACATCAGATGCACCGTTCCTTGGACTCACGGAAATGATCCTTGGAAGAGGGACTGTCTCGAAGCGAGACATGATGGCGTTTTCCATGCCCAAGCCCCCACTAGCACCGGTGACGCCGGGTTCTAGGGTGATGACATAGGTTCGTGAAAAATCCAATGGATCCCGAGGAGTGAAGGTGACGACGGCCTCGTTGATCGAGAACTCTCCGGGAATCGCCTCAGAAAACAGGCTGCCGAACAGGCCAGTTGTTCGAAGAACGAATCGCTCCCTGACGCTTTCCAAGGAAACAGGCATGTTGAATGCGAGAACAATGGACGTATCAATTGGGACGAGGTCGGCGCTGGTTCGCGGGGACACCCAGACGATGTCAGGTCTCAGCGTCGAGAATCGCCAAACCACGTCTTCTGCGAGCAATCCACCGGTAGTGTCTGTGAGTCCGCGTGGCACTGTGACCGTGTATTCGGTGCCGCCTCTGAGGGGGACGGTCGGTGTGAACACGTACATGGACGTGTTCACCCACTCTCCGACGCCTGACACTGCGGGCTCGATGATGAGCGGCTGGGGGAGGTTGCTCCGATTGGGATCCGTCAATGTAAGGAGAGGAATCACCGGCCGATTGAACATGACAAAAATATCGCTATCGACGGCGATCTCTTCGGAATGGTTGACTGGCAGAATCTGAGAAACGTTCAGGAAGCCGACGGTTCGGAATTGAAACGCAAAGCCCTCTTCAAGAGGTTCCTGCAATGAGGAGGCGGCTTGCTGGGACAACGAAACGGTGTAGACCGTATCACGGACCCATTCGGAATGGGCCACGAATCGTAGTGTGCGCTCAGTTGGCCATTCAAAGGAACCCTCGATATCAGGAGTGATTCCCCAGGCCGCTTCAACAGACACCTGATCCATGGCACGGTCGAAGAGAATCTCCACGACACCGTCGACCAGGAGATCTTCGCCCCTTGTCGGCGAGTGCTGGAGGATGCTCGGGCCACCGAGTGCTCCGGCGGAAATCGCCATGAAGACAGAAAATACGAGAGCAATTCCGTACCAACGTCTAGTAGTGCCGCAATTGACTTGACTCATGATGATCCTCCCCAGAATCGAACCTCAAGCACATGTCCCACACTGATAGGTGGAACTGTCGGTAAATGCAAATCGAACGAGTCCCCCAATCAAACACCTGGACAAGCAGTGAGTTTCACCCAGTGGCTCACATCGTGCGAGAGGGATTCGTGAGCAAAATCAATTCTAGGGGGATTTTCGAGCGATCTGAAGGTGGCTCATGCGAGATGTCTAGACTGCGAAGAAAGGTGGAACAATTAGTTCGTAGGTCATTGACAAGTGAACCGAGGTGAAACGGAGGCAGCGCCCTCAAACGGGGCAGCTTCCGACCACAAGATGGATTTAAAGATTGCGGTGGACGGTCCATCGCATGGTTTCAATTCCTCAGAGAAGGTATCTACTAAAGGCAAACCGATCGAAAGGTCGGGACGCAAAGCTACGGACCTTAAAGACCAGAGCTCATCGTCTGAGTTCTCATGCAAGGGCAAACCCGGGGTGACCCGGGGACGCAAAGCTACGGATCTTTCGAGCGCATTGCGCTCGCGAATGCGAAGCATTCGATAGACAGCCGAGTTGCCGCAGCGTCTGATGGTGGCCGAGTCGCTAGATGCACTCAACAACCACTTCAGGAGGTGCTTTCATGAGGACGCTTAAAGGTTTCGGTATTGTGATGTTGGTGGCAGTTTTGGTCGTAGGGATTGCGGTCATGGTTTCTGCGAAAAACGGCACAGAAGCAGCGGTTTCAGTTAATGCTTCGTTCTCGATTCCGTCTTGGATCTCCTTGTCGGCTGTTGGGAATGGCAACGTCAGCTTCTCAGATATTGCTGGTCCCGGATCCTATGCCGCTTCCAATGGAACGCGGCTTCAGGTTCTCAGCACAACGAGCTGGACGATCTCCGGCGAGATTCTTTGGTCTGAATCGAAAATGCCTGAAGGCGCAAGTCAGCAGACGATCGACAATGCGCTTGAGCGCTCCTATGACAAGACGTCGGGTAGCTGGGGAATCCACACGGTGAACGTTTCGTATCAGTTCAACGTTGAAGTCGACGACATGGCCAATATGCCTGAAGGCGACTACAGCCTGGTCATCCAGTACACGGCAACCACGGACTAGCAATAACTCACGAATCTACCGGTGTAGCTATGGTGGGGGCGATTTATCGCCCCCACGCCCATTATCCTCGGTTCATGCCATAACGGCTCCAGGAACTCTGGAGTCCTTTTTGTTTGCCTTCTTGGCAGTCGATTCTTCGTTTGCATGCGTTCTCTGTTCCCCGTGTGCTCGCGGGAATTTCAGTAGGCCTGTTGTGAAGGCATCGAGTCTTCACGAAAAAAACACATCTGACGGGTTCCATGGCTTCGACCATGAATACACTCAGGCCTGAACCGAAGAAATCTACTCTAGGACAGTTTCGGCCTGAAAAACCGATGCGCGGTCCATGGATCGGCTATCTGGCGATGAGCTGCGTGATTGGATCGTTCATCCTGAACAGCCTATTGGGCTGGGTCGCCGGAGTGCTTGTCGCAGGATGCGCTGTGATTTTGGGAAAGATGGGATTGGACTCGAAGGGGCGAGGCTTGTCGGTGATTGCCATGCTTCTTGGCGTGGTTCTCATTGGTGTTTTGCTGACGGTTCTTCTCATCGGACAGGAGAACATCGGAATGAGTCCAACGTAGTCTCGTACGCTGTTCTAGCGATGAGCGAACGGCCAAGCCGATGTCGACAAGTCTGCATTATTGTCTGGAGTTAGCGGTACAGAATCAGGCTCGCAAGATTCACATGCGCTCTTCACAAATCCAACACATCTGCGGATTATCGTCTTTTTACTGCGAGCTCATAACCTCGCACCCCCGATACCAGCCCTCCGGGGAGAGGGGCAATCCCCCTCTCCCTTGGCCTCTTGTACGGACAGGTTTCCAAGACCCAGTTCTCTCGAATCGAGTACAATACGTCCTTAAGCATGATCGAGGGGGAATGATGATTCGAGTACGCTTTGCACCCAGCCCAACCGGGTATCTTCATGTCGGCGGAGCCCGCACGGCGCTGTTCAATTGGCTGTTTGCACGCCATAACCACGGAACCTTCATCCTACGGATTGAAGACACGGACAAGGAACGTTCCACAGATGAATCGATCGAAGAAATTCTTGAATCGATGCGGTGGCTTGGATTGGATTGGGATGAATACTATCGGCAGACGGATCGAACAGATGCTCATTTGCTTGCGGCGCAAGACTTGATGGACCGAGGCCTCGTCTATGAATCGGATGGCGCTTGGTGGTTTCGAGTTCCCACAGAAGGCAATACGATCGTGCATGATGACCTGCTTGGCGACGTCACATTCCCCAATGATTTGCTGAAGGATTTCGTCATTCGCCGGTCTGATGGCAGTTTCATTTATCACTTCGTGGTTGTCGTTGATGACGCAGACATGGAAGTCACGCACGTGATTCGTGGTGATGATCACTTGAACAATACACCCAAACACGTGTTGCTGTTTGAGGCGCTTGGGCGAACCGTGCCACGGTTTGTTCATCTACCCATGATCCTCGGTTCAGACCGTACAAGACTATCCAAGCGACATGGCGACACAGCAACGCTAGAGTATCGTGATCGAGGGTTCCTCCCTGAGGCGATGGTAAATTTCCTGGCTCGTTTGGGATGGTCTCACGGCGATGCTGAGGTGTTCGATCGAGCATCGCTGGTCGAACTGTTCTCAATTGATGAGGTGAACAAGTCGGGCGCCATTTTTGAGGACACCAAACTCATGTGGCTCAATCAACAACATATGAAGCTGGCTGACTTGGATCGTTTGCTTGGCCTCGTTCGGCCGATGGTTCTTGAATTGAATCGAGTGACAGCTCAGATGTGGGATGCCGTCGATCCAGGCCATCTACGGACGGGAGCACATCTATTCCGCGATCGCTGCAAAACGCTACGCGATCTTGCCTCAGCCATGGAATTGCTGTTCCCTGTCCCCTTGATTCCCGAGGACGAGTTCCGGGTGAACGCGACGCAGGCTCCACTGATGATGTCTGTGGCCAACGCGCTCGCATTGACAAAGCCGTTCACACCTGAAGACATCGAGCAGGATGTACGTGCTGCCTTGGAAGCGAATCAAGCCACGCTCAAAGATGTCGCGTTGGTGTCTCGATTGGCAGTCACTGGGCGCAAGGCAGGACCCGGTCTGTTTGAGAGTTTTGCCTGCGTGGGGCGCGAGCTGGTCGTTGAGCGTCTGCGTGATGCGGCTCAGAGCGTTCTCGAATGAGCGTCCGGGTCTTCATTGGGTTGGTGTCCTTGATTGGCGTGATCTCACTTTCTGGGGCATGTGCGGAAACGAGCCTTGTCCATTTCACAAACAGCACGGACTTGACGCCTGGTTGTTTTCCACAGGGCCTGAAGCTGGAATCCGAACCGATCGAGGGCATTGAATGGCCGCCATTCCATGAGGAAGCTCTTTTCGGGCAAGTTCGATTGGGCGAGGGGACCCATCCGGTGATGATCGACCGCCATGATGAGGGATTCGATCTCTATGTCGATCATGACCGTACAGGTGTTCTGCAATCGGTTACGTGGGATCGCGTTCTTGTGGATGGCACATCTTTGGCCAGCGTTCCGTTTATCGTGCAGTATCGCGATCAGCAAACGGCTTCCTATCAGGCCTTTCTTATGTGGAATGGCTTCACGCCCACTGTGCTAACGCTGTGTCGCGATTCCTATCGCGCTGGCAAAATTCAATTGGGCGAATCGACCTACACGTTAGTCCTGTTTGACGAGGACACAGACGCGCGCTATGACGATCTAGCAGATGGCACCTTGGTTATCGACTCAGATGGGGACGGCTACCTGCTCGTGACGTCGGATTCGCATGAAGTGTTCTTCCTCGATGAGCCGTTCAATCTAGGCGGCTTGGTGTATGAAGTAGCTGCTGTCGCGGAGGACGGATCGTGGATCGAGATTGTAGAGTCAGATGCACAGGTGGCACCGAGGTATCCGCTGCTGGATGGGTTCCCTGCACCGGAATTTGAGGGGATCGATGCCTCGGGAGATCCCTTGTCGTCTGGCTCACTGCGAGGGAGCCTTCTTGTGCTTGACTTCTGGGCCAGCTGGTGTACTCCCTGCATTGCTGAGTTGCCAACGCTGGAAAGCATTGCTGCCCAATTTGCTGATCAAGGCGTCCGCGTCCTAGGGATCAACCTCGACCGCTCCGAGAGCGCATTCCGATCAGCCTTGGAGACACATGAAATCAGCTACGATCAAATTTATGATTCAGATCGCGGGCCGATTGGCGACCTCTATCGAATTGAAGGCATTCCGATGATCTATATCATTGACCGTGAAGGGATCATTGCCGCACGTGGTCTTCGAGGCGAAGCCTTGATGGGGGCGATTCGAGAACTCATTGACCGTGAGGAGTAGAACAAACGATGAAATGGGCAGAGGCATGTAGATGGTGTGCGGGAGTTGTCTGGTTCCTCCTGGCAATTCTCGTGGCGGCATTCAGTGGATCCGCGCAGAGTTCCATTCTTGAATTCTCGTTCGACAGCGAGTCGCTGGCCATCCCACTCAACGGCGCGGCGTCTGTCTGGCTGCGAATAGACAATGCTTCTGTGTACGAAGCTGATGCCATTGAAATCGCGTGGCTGGACGGTCCCGTTCTTCTGAATCCAGTTGAGCCGATTGAGGTTCTCGATGCGTTCTCGGACGGGAGCATACCCATTATTTTGTCGGCGGGTAGTGATGCAGCGCTCGGGGAAAGCGAGGCTGTATTCGAAGTCTCCTATACCTACTGCATCAATGACCTTTGTTTCCAAATCATCGAACAGATGGCGCTTCGCCTTGAATTCATTCCCGCTGTTGTTGACCCTTTGGACGTCCAGATTGTAGATCCCGTTCTCATTCCACCCGAGGCTGAACCGTCTGCGTTTCCACCGCTGTTTGCAGTCATTCTGGGTTCTTGCCTGGCTGGTCTGCTGGTCGTTGGGAACATGTCGGGACGGCGCTGGTGGGTGACGCTTCTTCTCGTGGTCGTGATTGGCGTGGGATTGGGCTACGGGATTCTGCTGAAGCAGGATCAGCAAGCACAGAGTATCGGAGCCGTATTGTGCACATCATGCGTCGGGATCGAAGAGACGCCGCACGAGCCCCCCGATCTCTCGGATAACGCGCGCGCCAGAGTTCAAGCGCTGACAGACAACACCGAGCTGCTTCTATTCACAGCCGTATGGTGTCACGCTTGTCCCTATGCGAAAGCCATGGTGCAGCAAGTGGTTGCCGTCAATCCCCTGGTGACTGTTCAGCTCATTGACGTGGATGAATCCCAGAATGCAGCCAGCCAGTATGGCATCGTTCAATCAGGGAGAACGATTGTCCCTGCCATCCTGCGAGTGGACACAGGGGAAGTTATCTTTGGTATTGAGGATCTCGAAGCCCGGTTGATGTCCTTGTTGGAGGGATCGCCATGAAGATTGCGCGGGCACGTCGCGTTGGCCAGTCGCTGGGGTTGCTGTTGGGATTCTTCGGCATTACCGGCATTGGGATGACGCATCTGATCTTCCCCGGCCTTCACTGCTATGCCTGTCCTTGGGCGATCACGGTCTGCCCCATTGGATTGGCGCAGAACCTGGTGATCTTCGGAACGCCTCCCTACTTTTGGATGGGGATGATCGTCGCCTATGGCTTGGCAGCAGGGCGCGGATTCTGCGGATGGTTTTGTCCGTTTGGCACGTTGAATGATCTGCTTTCTTTCCGCAAGGTCAAGATTGGGGACGCTTTGTCCTACTCCAAATTCGTTGTCCTGGCAGGAACGATTCTCGCGGCCTGGATCTTTGCCGACACGATGTTCTGCAAGCTCTGTCCAGCAGCTTCGATTGAGGCTTCGATACCCTACTTGATCATGGGGGTGGCAAAGGTCAATCGCCCATTTCTTGTTCACATGGGGACACTGGCCGCGACGTTGGCGGGTATGGTGCTGATCGCTCGTTTTTGGTGCCGCTACCTTTGTCCGATGGGCGCGCTGCTCGCATTGTTCAATCGGGTGAGCTTCCTCAAGCTCAAGTTGGACAAGCATCGGTGCAGCGGATGCGCGGTTTGTACCACAGTATGCCCGATGGGGATTGAACCTCACGAACAGTATGACAACCACAATTGCATCAAGTGCGGACGCTGCGTTGACACGTGCCATCTCGGGGCGCTGTCCTTGGGATTCGGCGTGAAGGACGACAAATGATCCGCTACATGCTGCTGGGGCTCGTACAAGGATTTACGGAATTCCTTCCCGTATCGAGTTCAGGGCATCTTGTGCTGGCCGAGCATCTTCTCAATCTTGATCCTCCTGGCGTGCTGCTTGAGACGATGTTGCATTGGGGAACCCTAGCAGCGGTGCTCATTGTCTTCCGTCAAGACATCGTGTCCTTGTTGAAATCCCTGCGAGGCAAGGGGCGCGTCGAACAGCGCAAGGAAGTCGGATTTCTCATTGTTGGCACGGTTCCGGTTGTTGCCGTCGGCTTGTTGTTGCGGGAGACGATTCAATCGGCCTTCTCGTCGTTGATCGGAGTGGGCATCGGGCTGCTCATCACAGCGACACTGCTTGCTGTCAGCTACTTGGCGCGGCGACGTGCCCGACGTGCTGTGATCCACTTCCCCGACGCAGTGGCTATCGGGCTGGCGCAGGCCATCGCGGTCTTCCCTGGCATCTCTCGTAGCGGTACAACCATTTCCGTCGGAACGCTCACGGGCTTGACTGCTGCCCAAGCAGCCCGGTTCTCATTCCTATTGGCCATTCCTGCATTGTTTGGAGCCGGGCTTCTTCATTTGCCAGAAGCGGTGCAGTCGCTGGGAACGCAGAATGGGGCAGGCATCCTCCTCGGAGCAGCGTGTGCTTTTGGCAGCGGATGGCTCGCGCTCCGCTCTGCGCTTGCGCTCATTGCACGGGGCCGCTTCTGGATTTTTGCCGTGTACTGCGCTCTTGTGGGCGGCGCGACGATTGTCTGGTCAGTCCTCTAGCACAAAATGCAGCCCGAGTTGGGAGATAGAGGGGCCTACTCCAGACCCTCTCCCAGTACAGAGATGAACGTGACGACGGCGATCGCAGCCACAAGAAGGATGCCTACAATGGCCGCGCCCACGGAAGAAACTGTTTTCGCAGGGACGACCTCATACGAAATCGTCTGCCGCCCCAGTTTCGTGCCCGGTTCGTCTGCTCGCTCCACCCAAATTTCCCACGTCCATCGTCCGATGTCAGATTCTGTGGCCGCTTTGTTGAACCACATCCACTCTGAATTGAGAGGGCGAGGCTCGCTCACCAGGCTTTTTCGGGAAGCCACATAACGTGGCGTCCCCGACGTCGCCCCGTCAAGCGTGGCATAGACCACTTGCCCTGTAGGCTTTGTGACGCGGGCATAGGGAACGAGTGCGTACGATGTTCCTGGGGCGGTCATTGTCAGAACAATGCGATTTCCCACCTGATAGCTTGCGCCGTCGTTTGCTGTGCCAATCTTCAAAGCGATGTCGCTGGCTGATTTGCCAGCGACAACGACGAAGCGATCGATGATGTAGTTGCCGTGGACGCCTGCCTCAAGCGTCGTTCGAACACCGAACGGGCTGGCTGGGTCAGGGTTGAATGGATCGACAATGGTGTATACACCATCTCGCTTGCCCGTCAGAATCACCCAGTGACAATCCTCACTCTGAGTGGAGCCACCGTTGCAGAAGGCTCCCCAGTGGACGCCAGCGACCACCAAATAGCCTTGCCGTAGCGCGTGGTCAATGACCACCGCAGACACAGGATTAATCCCGACCTCGCTTCGGTTCACGTGTGTACTGATCTCCAGCTCCGCAGGCAGCTGTCCCCAGATGAGGCAGCAATTGCCTTGCAGATCTTGAGAGCATTGGCCGTAGCCTCCAGTCTCACGCAGCCAATCATTGAAGATACCGGGATCCATGCCTGTACGAGCTTCTCCTGAGCAGGAGCGACTCGCTGAAACGGAGACGGCGATGTCGTAATAGGCGAGAACGGACGAGAATGCAGTCACCAAGCACCCCGTCGTGCAGATTTCATCAGGACAGCCTCCGGTTCCCAATATGCAATTGCCCCAGGCATCTTCACCCTCCGTGTAGGCCTGATTGAAGGCAGGCACGACTCGAGGCAACTGGATGTCTTGGCCGAAAGAAAGAAGACCCATACTGACGACAAAGAACAGGCTCATGCACCATGCTTGCCGCCTTGGTTTCTTCATAGGAGAACCTCTCGGAGCCGTGTTGTTTGAGACGTGACGATTGTGGGTTGAATGGTAGGGATCACACGATCTTCATCGTGCTTGATCCAAGCGGTATACATACCTGCGTTGTGGGCACCCACGATGTCTGCATCATAATTGTCTCCCACGAACAGTGAATGTTTCGCTGGCACATCCAATTCATTCAGCAACAACCGAAATGCTTGCGGATCCGGCTTGTAGACGCCAACGTCGCCAGCGACGATGATGGCATCGAACAGGGTGTCGAATCCGAGTGCCTTGAGCTTGTCCCACTGAAGAAACGTCGGGCCATTGGTAAACAATCCGAGTCGATAGGTTGATCTGAGATCAGCCAGAAACCCATCGATGCCCGGATAGGCGAGAACTCCAGATTCACGGCGTATGTCATCATAGGCTTGTGATACCTTGAGGATTGTCGACGCATCGGAGAATCCCTGATCCTCGAACAGCGTGGTCATGATTTGAAGGCGTATTGTGTCGATTGACTCCGCGGTTCGTTCCAACTCAAGCCAACGAGTGTTGTAGCGATCAGCGGCTGTCGTCAGGTCTCCCAAACAATCGAGCGGACATGAGGCGCGACTCAGCGCCTGCTCCAAAGCCTGCTGTGTGGAAAGGGGATAATAGCTCAGCGTCCAGTCCAAATCGAAGCAAACCGCCTGCAATTTCTCCGCGAATGGTTGAATGATAGGGCGCCCCTCTCTTATGCTTAGTTGAAGCCGCGAACGCAAACGATCATAGCAACGCGGATTCAAAGCTGCAAGGGGGCGCATTGTGCGCATCATCAGTGGAAGTCGCAAAGGGCGCAAGCTCGTGGAATGGGAGCAAGAAGGCATTCGCCCAATGCGCGATTTCGTGCGCAGCGCCCTGTTCAGTATTCTCAATGACTTCGTGCCTGATGCCGCATTCCTCGATCTGTGCTGTGGAACAGGCAGCGTCGGTCTTGAGGCCCTGTCGCGAGGAGCCTCTTCTTGCCTGTTCGTTGATCTTTCTCCGGATTCCTGTGGCATTGTGCGGCGCAATCTTGAAGCGCTCGATTTCCTGACCGAAGGACGTGTCATCGAAGGGGATGCCGTCGCTGTGATCGGCGAGCTCGGACGTCGAGCTAGACGATTTGACGTCATTTTCATTGGCCCTCCCTACTATCAGGAGCTGGTACCTGCCATCCTGAGCGCGTTGGCCGATGGTCGGCTCCTGGCCGAGGATTTTGTGGTCGTCGCTGAGATTCATCACAAGGAGACTGCGGCCGATGCCTATGGCGTCCTCGAACGAGTCGACACTCGACGCTATGGCGACAATCAACTGTTGTTCTATCGTCGTGCAGACGGCCAGCCGATAAGTAAACCACAGGAGGAATCAGCATGGCGGAACGAATGATCCTGATCACCAATGATGACGGTGTGAATGCACCCGGCCTGCTGGCGCTCAAGAAGGCGCTAGATGGCGTTGCTCGTGTCGAAGTCTATGCTCCGGATCGAAACTGGTCTGCAGCCAGCCGCACGCGAACGTTCCACAAGCCGTTGCGCGTTGACGAAGTGCGGCTGCTCGATGGAAGTCGCGGCTTCGCGACCAGCGGAACGCCCTCAGACTGTGTGTCGCTCGCTCTGCTCGGCTTGCTGGATCGGTTGCCCGACTTGATCGTGTCTGGGATCAATGATGGACTGAATCTGGGGCGCGATGTGTCCTATTCGGGCACCGTGGCTGCGGCCATGGAAGGAGTCCGCTCAGGCGTTCCTGCTGTGGCAATCTCGTTCGATACCAGTGGGGATCGCTCCGAAATGCCGAACTACACCATGACCGCTGAGTACGCTGCCCGATTTGCCGCCTTCTTGTTGGATCAGCAGGAGCTTCCAACGAACATCGTGCTCAATGTCAACGTTCCCTATGCGCCGATGGGAAGAAAACTGGAAACGCGTATCACGCGACTGGGTGGAGACGCTTACAGCAACTACCTCGTCACTGGCAAGGATCCACAGGGGCGCAATTACTACTGGATCAGCGGGGATCCACTTACCAAGGGATCCAAAGAGGCCGAAAGCACGGACATCGGGGCCATTTCCGCTGGCTACGTCTCAGTGACACCCATTCATCTGGACATGACTGAACATGAGCTTCTGGCACCGTTGGCTGAGTGGCTGCCGAGCCTCAACGCGGTCTAGGCCTTCCAGATTGTCCACGCGCCAACGATGAGGAACAGACCGCCTGCAACATAGTGCAACACCCGCGTGCTTGATTCTGGCAGCAAGCGGGGCAATGTGCAGCCGAGAACAACGGCCAGCACTGTGGATGCAAGCAACGCAGTTCCAGCTCCGATGAGGACAGCCCACGGATTGTTGCGACTGGCCATTGCCAGCACTGCCAGTTGCGTTTTGTCCCCCAACTCTGCGAGAAAGATCAAGGCAAAAGTGGCCAATATCGTTCGGATCATAGCTCTCCTTGGCAAATCAGAGCGAATTGTATTCGACGAAGCAACCGCTGTAAACGTGGTTTGTGAGCAAGCGGACTCCTCACTACACTACTCACAGGATTCGGAGGATGACATGTTTCGACGAGTTGTGTATCAGTACTACACGAATGTGAACTACCTCACCTGTGAACAGTGCCTGGCTTTGCACGGCCTGATTCGCAGGAAACCGGAAGCATTCCCGCGGATCGATCACGATTGTGCGTCTTCGATTCTGCCCATCCTGAGGAAAGAATTGCGCCAGTCCCGTGAAAAATCGCGACGGATGCGCCTTCGAGCACAGGGAGAACTGGCGCGCCGATCGCTGTTTGAGCGAGCGCTGAGTATTCTGCCCATTGAACCTGACGAGTCGCTGGAACTGCTTGCTCGGGCGGCTAGCATTGACCTATACATCCCCGACATCGAACGGCTGGTCCAAACACACGACGGCTTTCTGCGGTCACACCCCGATCTGCGGGATCGATTGCGACGCCAATGGCTGAAGGCCTACTCTGACAAATTCGGTTGGCGACGATATGAGCTGTTGCCCGAAGTGATGCGACTGCAACGGGAAAAGGCGGGCTTAGCTCGCATCCAGGAGTTGCTCGGATGAAGAAACAAGCTGTGGTCATTCAAGAGCGTGGTCTGATGCTCCTGATCGGCGTGGCCGTATTGACCTCGGGTTTGCTTCTATTCACCGATCAAGTGACCACCAGCCACGTGTCGTTCCCGGCGATGATTCATCTGCAGCATGTTCAAGTACTGCTACCGGACTTCGTCGAACGGATGCCTGTCAATATCAATAGTGCAACGAGTGATGAATTGATCACACTTCCTGGGATAGGCCCTGCATTGGCGCAACGAATCATCGAGGAACGCCGTGAGAACGGGCCATTCGGAACGGTCGAGGACCTGGTGCGAGTTAGCGGGATCGGGCCCAAGACGGTCGAGGGACTGGTCGATTGTGCTGTTGCCAGCCCAACCGACATATAGCCTGATCTCCTAGTAGAAAACCGTGCGTGTTCGATGTCTCTTGCTTTGCGCTTTGTATCGCGGATTCTGGCCCTGATGCCACAGCATCTGATCCACATCGCGAGCGGTCCAACGGTATCCAGCATTCGCGGCTGCTTCGATGATTAATTCGACGGCATGAACGCTGCATGCGCGAATCTCGATCTCCTCGTCAGACCCTTCAGGTATCAGGCGCTCCGCCTCGATGTCGGCAATCAACTTCGGCGTGTACTCGAGAATTCCTTCGACACGAAGCACATGAGGAACGAGGTTGTCTGCGAAGATCGTCAGCTCGTCAAGATCGTCGAATTGGCCCAGGCCATGCTCTCGCAATGCAAGGGAGAGGTCGGATGCCAACAGCTGTGAGCGTTTGTAGAAAGGCACTTCAGCGCCGTGATAGAGACTAACATCGCGGAACAACGGTTGCTCGGAGAGGAGACTCACCAAGTGCGATGCTTGATGATCGGCTGCCTCAATGCACCTTGTGAAACTACCATTGAAGCGAGAGACTAAATCCTCACCGAGATCGTTCCACGACGTGGCAAACCGGTCCATGAGCTCGGCCATGGCGGCGTTTTGAGTATCTTGCTGGAATAGTGCTGCGCAATCTGATGCCGAGATGCCAGCAAGTTGTTGGGCAGTGAACGGGCCGTTCGATGCAAACCGCTCTGTCAATGCGGTGGCGATGGTGTAGTAGCCAGACATGCCCGAACGCTTGTGCAGATGAGGGAAGTAGCCCGAACCAAAATTGACGGCTGCGAGGGTCATGAAGAACCCAATCGTATCCTCTGTCTCACCGACAAAGTGAGAGTTCGTATCCAGCGCAGGAATGACCGGAGATTCAGCTAGCAGAGGAGTGATGGTGACCGGGATGTGCTCAACGATGATGTGGACGTGGCGTGATTGCTCAGCCACCCAGCGGCATTGATCGCGGATGTCATCAAACACGCTCGTCCCTTCCATCGCATACTCCTAAGCTCTTGGGTCCAGATAATTGTAGCCTAAGGGTGTGGAGGGTTGCTGCCGAGGCCCGCTGCAATTCGCGACAGAAGGAAAGGGGTAGCATTCCGCCGTTTGGAGAGCATGTGGTCCCCCAAACGGCGGAAAGCAAGAGCGATCCGATCCCTGTTACGCTTCAGTCTCGTGTGGATCAAATTCCTCTGTTCGTCTTGGTTGAACTGAGGGCATCGGGCGGGGGGCGGGTGCGGGACGCCCGGAGCGTGCTGGGGACGCTGGTCTCGGGGGTCGAAATCCGTGCCCGGTCACCATGCTATTCATTTGCGTCGCCTGAATCATGGTCAGATCAATGGCTAGATTCTTGTCCATGCCCGCATCGACGAGTGTCCGATAGTAGGTGGCGAGAGATGTGGCGATATTGGCCATCGATTCAGGCGTGTAAACTGCATCATTGATTCCCCGCATCAGCACGGGGATTCGCTCGGACATCACATCGAGCAGCTCTTTGACGGACTCAGTATCCTCAAGCTCCTCTTCTGTGTCCTCAAGCTCGTCCTCCATATCCTCCAACTGATCCTCAAGTTCGTCCAGTTTGTCGGCGCGAGCATCGAGTTCATCGCGCAGCTTCTCAAGCTGTGCGCGCTCGTTCTCCAATTTCTCGCGCTCGCGGTCCAATCGAAGGCGATCACGTTCCATCTCTTGTTGGATCTTTTCCTTGGCTTGTTCCATGGCTTCGTCTCGATTCTTAGAGAACATCATGCTCCTTTCTTGCGTCTTCCTATGATTTGAACCTTGTGGCCTAATACCTTGAGGTTCCCCTGAACAGGCATTCTTTGGTTGTCTGCAGCAATCGCGAAATGGACGCCAATGAGGAACGATCCGACATCGATGCGTGCTTTCTTGGGTGCATCGAGGGTCGGAGAGAGCACATCCCACACGCGATCGATCGGTACGGGCGTTGCATCGACCGCCAATGCGAACTGGTGGCGCAGCTGAATGACGTGGGCCAGCTCCTTCTGACATGCTTCGCAGGAATCGATATGGCGAGCGAGCCTCCCCATTTTTGTCGCTTCCAGATGCCCAGACACGTACCAGGGCATCCAATCTTGTACGGTTTGGCAAATGCTCATGTCAGCTCCTTGGCCATTGCTTGCCTTGCGTGGTGCATTCTCGACTTGACTGTGCCTTCAGGGATGCCCAGCATGTCTGCGATCTCGCGCATGCTGAGGTTTTCGTAAAACACCAAGTGCATGACCTCTCGATGCATCGGCGAAAGCGTCTCCAACGCCTCTTGTACGCACAAATCGACGTGAAGATTTCGCGTTGGATCGCGCGTTTCTGCAGATGAATCGGTCTCAGGCAATCGCTGTCCCTTCGCTTCTTTGCGTATCAGGCTGTGAGCCTGGTTCCTGGCGATGCCGAGGATCCACGTCAGGGCCTTGGATCGTCCCTTGAAATGCCTCGCACCCTTCCAGACTGCCATCATTGTCTCCTGGAGGACTTCTTCTGCCAGATGGGGTTTCCGAAGAATCGACAGGGCATATCGATAAACCGCATTGGCATACTGGTCGTAGAGAAGGTGAAACGCGCCTCGATCCTGAGTGGCTACGAGTGCGAGCAATCTTCCTTCACCTGTCAACGATTTCTCCTCATCCCTTGCTTCACTCCGTCAAGCACGGTATGCGATCAGTTTGCCCTACCATGAATGAGTGGTCCATTGCAGTCGTTTAGGTTCACTCGTCGAGAACCAGGGAAGAAATGGGTATAGCGAGCCTGACCCATGAGGCAAAGAATCCATCAAGGAAGATGCATTTCTGAAGCTGCGTAGCTAGTACCCGGCATGCAGATCGACGCGGTGCGGGACCGATTCTCCACGGGCGATGGCATTGAGGGTCTGAGCCAAGTCAGCCATGCGCCGCTGTTCAAGTTCCTCAAGCTGGAAAGCGCCGCCTCGGTGCGGGCTCATCACCACGTTGTCGAGCTCGTGAAATGGGAAACGTGACGGTGGCGTGTTGGAGCGCGATTCGGGAGCGGGTGGGTAGTTGTACCAGACGTCGATCCCGGCGGCCGCGATCCGCCTCTCTCTGAGAGCAAGGTACAATGCCCCTTCATCGATGATGCCCCCCCGCGCGATATTGACCAGCACGCACGAGGGTGGCAGCATCTTCAACTCGGCTGCTCCAATCAGACCCTCTGTCTCGGGCGTCAGGGGCAGCGCAACGATCAGAACATCCGCGAGTGGCAGGAGATCGAAAAGCACCTCAGGGCTATGCGTCTGAACTGGCTTCGTATTGGCTTCATCGACACGTCGCCGAATGGCGTGAACGTTCATGCCAAGGGCATGGCACGCACGAGCGATCCGCGATCCAATTGCTCCAAATCCGAGAATGACTGCCGTCTTGCCGTCCAGCAACAGGGTAGGCGCCCCGTCGTAGCGGCTGCGCCAATCATGCATTCGAAACGTCTGATCCACCGGGATAAGCGATTTAGCGGCAGCAAGCAACAGCGCAATTGCCAGTTCCGAAGCCGAAGATGCATTGTGATGAAGGTTGTAGACAGCCAGATCGGTCC
>JAHITR010000064.1 GCA_018817505.1 Candidatus Bipolaricaulota bacterium
ACTGGATTGGAGGAAAGGGCATTTACTGACACATCCGCAGCGCGTGGTCCGCTATCATGGGATCACTTTCACGAGATTCCGCCCGTGCTGGTGATTCGGCTGAATAAACCAAAGAGATAGTCACAATCGTTACTAGGAGGAAAGATGACGTTTGCCGAACTGTTGAAATCGCAAATCGAGGACACGTATCGAGTCACTGATGCGCTTCTCGGCATCGTTGAGGATCAGGATCTGGATTGGAGTCCAACTGAAGGAAAGAACTGGTTTACCGTCGGCCAGCTCCTGTTGCACATTACCGTGTCTTGCGGGATTTGGTGCAAGGGATTCGTAACCGGCGTCTGGGATGACGCCGGCGATGTCGATCATACGAAAATCCCCGAAGGCGAAGAGCTTCCTAGAGCAGACGCCTACCGATCCATCGAAAGCGTTGCGTCAGCCAGAGAAGCGCTTGCCCGTGACCGGGCGCTGGCCATCCAAGTCATCGAGGGAGCCACAGACACCGAGCTACTCTCCAAAAATGCGGTGGCTCCCTGGAACCCAACTCCACGTGTTCTAGGTCTGCGTATCCTGGACATGGTGCGACATTTGGAGTCGCACAAGTGCCAGCTGTTCTACTATTTGAAGCTCATGGGCAAGCCCGTTCACACGGGCCACTTATATGGGATGGGGAACATCTCCGATAATTAGCTACGGCCTGTGGCAATCCACAGAGCCCAGTTTGGGAAGCCATTGGCAGCGACCTCATCCGCCGCTGCATTCCAATCGTAGACTACACGGATTGGCTCTACACGGATCACGCCATCCCGAATTTCAACCACAGTGTACCGCGCATGCGGTGTGCCATTTGCTACACGATGCGGAATGGGCGCGTCATCATCATAGGCTGGACAGCCCACGCTTCCGGGATTCACGATCATTCGACCATCCGCCAAGATGAGGGAGCGCGGCAGGTGGTCGTGTCCGCAGAGAATGAGCGGCTGTAGGACGTCAGAGAGCAGATCCGCGAACTCATCTTGCGTGGCAGGACGGACGCCTCCATCTGCAGTGGGGCGAATGAGAAGATAGGCGGCGCGATCATTCGGCTGGGCGTGAAATGCGATCAGGTCCTCACGCTCGATGCGAAGCGGAAGCGCTGCCAACCACTCCGCATGTCGTTGTGTCAAGAAGCTCTGCGTGAAACGCGCCGTCTGTGACAATCCGTCAGCCAAGAGCGGATCCACAAGGATCTGGTCCTCATTTCCAGACACAGTCGGAATGGTGCTCTCGATCAGTCGATCCAATACCGGAATCGGATTGAATGGGCCGTAGGCACAGTCGCCAAGATTGATTACCTGATCAACGCAGCGATGCTTGATGTCAACAAGGACAGCATCCAAGGCTCTCATGTTGCCGTGGATGTCTGATAGAACAGCTATCTTGTAGCTCACAACATGTCCCCGCCAAGAGCCCACTCAATCATTGCAGCAGACGTGAAGACGAGGTTCTTCAGTCGGCGGAATGCGAAAGACTGCGCGGAGTCCAATACGCCATCCGTGACCTCTGCGCCTCGGGTGGCAGGCAGACAGTGAAGGAAGATGGCATCGGGGGCCGCACGTTTCATCAGTTGTTCTGTCACCCGAAAGGAGCCAAATACGCCCTCTTGCATGTCTTGGGTATCAAACGTTGGCCACCCATCGGTGTACACGACAGCCGCATCCGAAACAGCATCGATCACATCGGCCGTCACCATCAATTCCGTGCCATGCAATCTCGCCGATTCCCGGGACCGTTCAAGAATGGCTTGATCTGGGAAATAACCTTCAGGGCAGGCAACGGACGCGCTCATGCCCATGAGGGGCGCCAACAGAAGCAGCGAGGCGCAGACATTGCCCCCATCTCCAACAAACGCGATCCGCCTTCCTTGGGGTTGCGTGAATTGCTCACGCATCACCAAGGCGTCAGCTAGCACTTCGACGGGGTGTTCTCGATCAGACAGCGCATTGATCACGGGAATTGTTGCTGTGGCTGCAATCTGCTCCAGCTTTTCGTGATTCCGTGTTCGTATGATGGCGAGATCAAGCATTTCGGACAGCACCCGAGACACGTCGCCCACGGAGTCACTCGTCCCAACGCCCCCCTCGAACACGGTGAGTACGCCATGCAAGAGATGAAAGGCTCCTTCATACGCCATTCGAGTTCGCAGTGATGGACGTTCAAGAATGAGCACCGCTTGAGGGCGTCGTTTGACAGTTGCCGAGCAGGTCGCCGATTTTTTCCACTCACTCGCACGATCAAGAATCCAGTGAATGTCGTCCTTGCTCCAATCCGAAACACTCAACACGTGTCGCATGACGGCCTCCTTGGCTTCACAGCAAGGGACAGGATGGGCGCCGCACACATGCCCCTCACAATCCTTCCGTGGTTTCCAGTGGACTCAACGACCGAGAATCCCTCTCAGGGCGTCGATGAACCGTTTGTTCTGATCCATTGCTCCAATCGATACGCGTAGGTGCTCGGGCAGGTCGTAGCCCCCGCAGGGCCGGATGATGACACCTCGCTTCAGCAGTTCCTGTTGGACCTCCAGCGCCTTGCCCCCTACTTTCATGAGGACGAAGTTGGTGTGAGAGGGAGCGTAGGCAATCCCCAAGCGATCGAATTCACTGTAGAGGTACTCGCGTCCCGCCTTGTTGTCTGAAACTGATTTGGCGACGAAATCGGCATCCTGAAGCGCAGCCATACCCGCGACTTGCGCCAGCACATTGACATTGAAAGGAGGCTTGATCCGAAATAGGGTGGCAACGATATCGGGGTGCCCGAATCCATAGCCAATGCGAATGCCCGCCAAGCCATAAACCTTGGAGAAAGTCCGCAGCACGAACACGTTTTTCCTGCCTTCTCGAACGTAGGCAAGCGAGTCAGGATAGTCGTTTGAGTCAACCATTTCAGCATAGGCCTCGTCAAGGACGATCAACACATTCTCAGGCACTCGGTGAATGAATGCGTCGACGGCATCGGCGCTGACCATCGTTCCTGTAGGATTGTTGGGGTTGCAGACATAAATGAGCTTGGTTCGATCCGTGATCGCCTGCGCCATGGCGTCTAGATCAATGCCAAGATCATGGGTCAATGGCGTTTTAACCATCACAGCGCGCATGGCAGACGCATAAATATCGTACATGGGGAAAGAGCTGCGGCTAACCACCACCTCATCGCCATCCTCAAGATACGCCATTGAAAGCTCCAGGATCAGATCGTCTGCGCCATTGCCAATCGCCACCTGCTCCATGGACACGTCAAAATGCTTCGCCAACGCAGACCGAAACTCGTACCCAGAGCCATCAGGATAGTGATTCAGCCGAATCAACGCCTCCTTCATGGCCAAAAGCGCTTTCGGGGACACGCCGCGGGGGTTCTCGTTGGATGCCAGCTTGATGACATCATCGAGGCCATACTCTCGCTTGACGTCTTCGATGGGTTTGCCGGGAATGTAGGGCTTGATGGAATCCAACCCGGGCTGCTGTTGAATGCCTTTGCTCATGGGTTCACTTGCTCCTTTGCTGTCGTGCGCCTTGTATCGGTATCAGCCGCGCATCGCCTGCCGCGCAACCGCGCTCAAAGAGAAACACGGGATTGAGGTCCAATTCGTCGATTCCGCTGAAACGGAACGGAAGCCTAGAAACATCAGATACCAATTGGGCAAGACAAAAGAGGTCTCTCAAGACACTGCCTCGTGCTCCTCTGAGGATCTCGACGCCATGGAGACACTCGATCATCTGCTGTGCTTCGCCGACAGAGACAGGCGCCACATGAAGAATGAGATCCTTGAAGATCTCTGTGTAGATTCCGCCCAGCCCAACGGCGATAACGGGGCCGAATTGCCGGTCCTGGGTGAGCCCAACAATGGCCTCCACGGGATGCTCGACCATCGGCGCAATCAAGACACCGTCAAACGCCTCGGCTGCAACAAGCCCCTTCATCCTAGAAAATGCTGCCCTGATTTCATCAGGCGTCCTCAGGTTCAGCGCCACACCGCCCAGCTCGGTCTTGTGGACAACTTGCGGAGATACGATTTTCATCGCGACAGGTTCGTCGAACCTGTCAGCGGCACGTATCGCCTCGTCAGCCGTTCGAACGAACCTGTGTGCAATCACAGGAATTCCTACTTCTTCTAGCCAATCCATCACTTCAGGCTCGGTTGGCGATCCGCTCCAGGGCACCGGCTTTGCACTCAGGTCGTGCATGAATGTTGGTTGCGCCGCGGGCGAACGAAGCGCTGCCGCGCGCTGCTCTCGCCTGGCCATCAGCGCAAGCACTCGGGCGCACCGCTCCCCGGTCACATAATTGGGAACGCACCCTTCAGCCAGAATGGGCAACGCGGCAGCAGCAGGTTGGCCAGCGACAAATGAGGCGACGATCGGCTTGCCCGTTGCCTTTGAGGCAGCCACCACCCCGCGAGCGAGCGGAGCGACGTCCAGATACGGTGTATTCACATTGATGGCAATGGCAGCATCGTACTCAGTCAACGTTTCAATGAGGGTATCGCGATACTCGTCTTGTGTGCCCTGTACGGTCAGATCAAAAGGATTGGTCAGCGCATAGAAGTCAGGGAGTTGCGATGCCAAACGCTGTCGCAGCATCCCACTTGGGGGAGCGATGTCCAACCCTTCGCGATCTCCCGCGTCCGCTGCAAGCACGCCAGGTCCTCCGGAATTGGTGACAATGGCGATGCGTTTGCCACGCATAGGCGGGAGATGAACAAATCCGCGACACAAGTCGAACATCTCCTCAATCCCGGCCACGCGAATGGCACCACACTGCTGTAATGCTGCCTCGTATACCGCATCCGATCCTGCCATTGAGCCTGTGTGAGATTGTGTTGCCCGTCCGCCTGATGCCGATCGTCCAGACTTGATCACCACAAGCGGCTTGCATGCCGAAAGGCTGCTGGCTGCCTCCATGAAACGGCGTCCATCGGATACGGTCTCGATATATAGGGCGACCACGCGTGTTTCGTCATCGTCGCGCAGATAATTCAGCAGATCGATCTCTGAGAGATCGACGGCATTGCCGTAGCTCACGAACTTAGAGAGCCCGACGCCCTGTTCTTCTGCCCACGATAGCACGGCGCCACCCAAGGCTCCGCTCTGCGAAATGAAAGCCACATCGCCTGAAGGCGGCCGGGTTTCCAGTGTTGGGAAGAGTGAATGTTTGGTGTTCACGATGCCCGCGCAGTTGGGTCCGACAAGGCGTATCCCATATTTCTGAGCAACCGCCAGGAGCTTGTCTTCTTCCTGCTCATTGCCAGACTCCGAAAATCCTGCGGTGATGATCACTGCGGCCTTCACGCCCGCTTTGCCCGCATCTTCAAGCACGCTGGCTACGGTCGCTGCCGGGCTGGCAATAATCGCTAGATCAATCGGCAAGCGGCCCGTTTTGAGTTCGCTGAGGGACCGAACTGCAGGAATGTCGCGAATTCCCTGTGCCTTGGGATTCACAGCGACGACATCATCAAACCCGCCATCCAACAATTGGGTGATCAATACATGGCCCATCTTGCCTGGCGAGCAAGACCCTACGACGGCCACAGATCTGGGTTCGAAGAGCGCCTTGTGCCACGTCATCCTTCGTCCCTTTCAGCAACAACCGCGGACTGACCCGTAACCCGAGCGACATCCAATCCGGCATGAAACGCGCGGCTATTCGATTCCGCCGCCTTGGGCCAGCGTTTCTGCAGGACGGAATCCATCACCTCTGGATCAATGAGTTCGTTCAGTGCAGGCACGCCAAACATCGCGCCCAGCGTAAACACGTTGGCCTCGACCGGCTGGTCGTGGAAAAGTGGGCGTTTGTCAGGATAGAGAACAAGAAGGTTTTTCACTCCAGAGGACAAAGCCGCAACAACGGATGCGTGGGACGGATAGTCGTCCTCCCCCAGCATCACGCCAGTTGGCTCCCACACGTGATCGTAGAGAATGAACTGCCCGTCCCGGCGGACATCGTTCAGTCCCTTGAGGGCTTCAGATCGCTCCATCGATACCACTAAATCGGCGCCATGCTCAGGAACTCTCGGGCCAGCGGCCTCTCTTCCCAGCCGGATCTCGACCTTCACAAATCCGCCGCGCTGAGCCATGCCCTTGGTCGGGACATAGGACACAGGGACGTCGGCTGCTAGTGCCGCCCGAGCTATGAGCTCGCCTAGAGTAACCACACCCTGCCCTCCTACGCCGACCAAAACGATGTCGCACGGGTTCATGCTGCACCTTCTTTCGTCTCAGAAACCGGCTCCCACTGCAGTGCATTTGTCGGGCAGAAACTCACGCATAATCCGCAGCCATTGCATAACGTCATGTCTATTGCGATGGATTTCTTGCCTTCTACCGAGCCCGCGAAATCCCCCTGTGGGGATTTGCTCGAAAGGTTCGTCGGTTCAGACGTCTGAATCGACAAAGCCGGACACCCCGTCATCTTCAGGCACCGCTTGCACAGCACGCACTTCTCAGGATCGATGGTGGTTACACCGACTGTCACGCCACGCCGCGCAGACTGAATAGCACATTCGCGTTGGGCAAGGACGACATTCACGCCAGCTGGTTCTTTCAAGCAATTCACCAGCGTTTCCGTCATGGCTTTGAGATCAAAGGGGTCGACCACGTGGATTCGATCCGGTCCCAGTCCACGAATAACGGCTTCGATGTCTACGCGTCGGCCTTCAGCTTGAAATGCACCGTCTGTTCCCGCATTCACCTGCATGCCCGTCATGCCTGTCCACCCGTTGTCCATGACAACCAGCGTGAGCGGTACCTGATGCTGGATGGCGTTAATCAAGCCGGGGATGCCGCCATGAAAGAACGTGGAATCACCCATCGTCGCGATCACGGGGGCCTTCAGCCCACTATGAACGTAGCCCTGCGCAAGACCGATGCTGCTGCCCATGGAGACCTCGTTCCAGATAAGGTTGAAGGGAGGGTTCATTCCCAAGATCGTGCAGCCGATGTCGCCGGTCACCATCACCTCGTCTTTGGCGAATCCGGCCTTCTTGACGGCTGCGTCAATCGCCAGATACGTCCCGCGATGCGGGCATCCGGCACAAACAGTGATTGGTCTTGGTGCCGAGACGACGCCAAGACCACCCTCATCACTCTTTGTGCT
>JAHITR010000065.1 GCA_018817505.1 Candidatus Bipolaricaulota bacterium
CTGAGTAGGCGTCGTCCCTTGCTCGTGCTCGGGAGCCTGACAAGAACAGCGCAGTGGCTCCAGGCAACGTTCGCAGCGTGTTCGAAAGACGTTCCATCTCAATAGTTCCGAACTGCCGGTAGCCCGTCCTGTCCACGATGCTGTCATTCACCAAGTGGCTTGCCTCCGGATTTCAGGAGCGAGTCTGCCGCCAATTTGGCAACGCCGGGATTCACCGAGGCGGCCAACAGGGGCCGTCATCGGGCAATCGCAGCCGACTTCCCACTGCTGGCGTCGTCTGAAGATCAATTACCCTGCATGCTGCCACGTTCTCATCGATCAATTCCACGACTTCCAGTATCTCCGTAGGAGCGGCGGGTCCATCAGCCAGAGCGAATCGGTCACCGAGGCCAATTCCATGCTGTCGGCCGACCGAGACGAGAACCAATCCGCTGTCCTCATCCAACTCGACCACAGTTGCCCAGTCGGCGATGACAATGGCTTGGCTCGTGGCCAGCTCGGAATCGTCAGTATCTCGAATGGCGAGCGTCACCGTGTAGGATCCCGGATGCTCGTATCGATGGACGACGTCCGGGGCTGCCATCGACGTGCCGTCGCCAAAGTCCCACGTGACGGTCGAGCCATCCTGGTCCGAGCCCGCTTCAGTTCGGAACCAGGTAGCTGCGCCAGCAAAGGGGATTGCTGGGCAATACGAGAAGGCGGGTGCCGCTGGCGCGCGCGTGAGAACAACTCTCGACTCCCCTTCTCCAATCAGTTGCGGGATCTGCAGTTCTCCGCGCTCTTGTTGGACAAATGCGGGCACTTCCGAATGCACGTACTCAAACAATTCCCACACAGTCACATGTTCGTCTGCGTTCAGATCAGCGGCTCCGCCTAGTCCGTTGAGCAGAAAATGCGTGAGGACCCCGTGCTTCAGTTGGGGCGATTCGAACGCATCCTGATTCTCGCCTGACGCGGCTAGGATCAATCGACCTTCAAGCTTGAAGTCGCTGAACACATCAACGACCCCACCTGTCGCTCGGGAGCCCGGCACTAGGCTTCGTGACAACCCACCTGAGTAGCAACTGTCAAAGAACACCAGGACATGCTCGGAGACGATGCGATCTAGGAATCTCCCGAACTCATCATCGCGAAGGGCCGTGTCATCCTTGGCTGCGGCGCGCGTGTCTTGAAGCACGAAGAACTCATCGACCCCATCGCGTTCGTCGAAGCCATCATCCGCTCCTTGGTATCCATGTCCCGAGAAGTGGATAATCACCAGATCATCCCGGCCAGCCATTTGTCGGAGCCAGCCTAGCCCTTCCCGCACGTTGACCAGCGTAGCTAGTCCCGCGTCGAGTTCTTCAATCTCATCATTCGGAGATGTCGCTGCACCGTCTGTGAGAAGGCGAATGTGATCAGCGGGCACGTTCGCATGAAGCAGCCAAGCAGCCATGGCCTCAGCATCGCGTCGAGCAAAGGAGAGGTCCTCCACTTCAGCATAATCAGTAATGCCGATGAGAAGCGCCCACGTCTGCTGGATGGGCACCAATTCAGGGTTGACTTGAACAGACACGGTCCTGTGCTTCGTAGAAACCAAACCCTCTGAGTCACGAACAGTCAATTGGACATCGAAATCACCTGGTTCCTGATAGCGATGCGTGGGTTCGCGGTCTCGCGACGTGTGGCCGTTTCCAAAATCCCATTCCCAACTCAGCAGCGCTCCGTCCTGAGATGACGAGGCATCGATGAAACGAATGGGATCCCCAACAGCCGGCGTAGACGGAGAGAGCTGAAAGTCAGCAATTGGTGGCTTCAATTTTTCGATGTACAGGACGTGCATGATGGCATCGGAATGGCCCTCGCTGTCGACCACGCGCAACGTCATGGGCCACGTTCCTGCAGTCAGCGGATCAATGACCAGGCGAGGGTCTGCGGATGTCCGATCAAACACGCCATCTGACTGGAGATCCCAGCTGTACTCAGCGATCTCATCATTGGGGTCCCATGATTCTGCAGCATCCAGGAGAATGAAATCCCCCGCTCTGAGCGCCCTCTGCAGACGTGTGCCACCTTCAGACACAGGCATCCACGTGAATGCAGCCACTGGCGTCGTTCGAGATGCTGCCACCGCGAATCGCTCCTCAAGCGTCGTGACGTCGCCGTCGAGATCGGAAATGGTTAATGCAATCGAGTAGTCGCCAGGTTCAAGGAAACGATGATGGACGACAAGTCCAATGGCTGTTTCGCCATCCCCGAAGTCCCACCAGATCTGGTCGAGATCCCCATCTGGATCATAGGAATCACTTGCGTCGAATGTGACGACCTCGCCTGCCTCTGGCTCGTGGGGCGATGTGGAGAATGCGGGCACGGGAGGGTGATTGAGCTGGGGAACGAACCAGCGATTCGTGTCCACAAGCACGGCGAGCCTGCAGCGAGGGCCTGTCGTTGAATTGGCCCCCATTGAAGCGCCGATCTTGAAATCGGCCAGACGCAAGGAGAGACCAATCTCGGCGTCCTCAAATTGCCCAGAGCGTAGACGAACATTGACAGACACGCGTGTCGAGGCGTCATCACGCCAAGACAACAAGAAGGCTGCCGTCGTTAATTGCGTGAGATACGCTCGCGCGGAAAGTTGAAGTGATCCGTTTCCAAGTTGCCATTGTGATGTGACTGCCGCCTGCAGATCGGGGACTAGACGTACGGTCACATCGAACAGAGAAGACCATGGCTCGGGCATCGGCTTGGTCGACCATCCTACATCGAGCGTCATCAGCGTCAGGTCGGTCGCATGGCCGGTCAGTGAGAATCCGCCCAACGATACTTGGAACTCCTGTCGTGACAGCCCCAGTGGGCCCTCGTACGCGGCCTGGATCTCGATAGAAGTCGACGGACCGACGAGCGCAACGTTGCCCCAGCCCTCCCAGCGGGACGCCTCGCCGTCCCAAACCCCACGCACCCCGGCGACTGTCGTGAAACGACCGCCCAATATCGCTAGAGAATCGAACGGCGCAAATTGAAGTGCACCGTTCGCAGTGAACCGATCCCAACCAGATAACATCGTCGTCGCTTCGGCACGGCCTGCTCCCCAATCAAATTCCCAGCTCACAAGTCCGTCGATCGAGTGGATCGATGATGGCGTCCAGCTCAACCGAGCCAACAACGAGCCCCATTCAGCTTCTGTGCGAGCGATGCCCATCTCAAGCTGGCTTAGCCCATCCCAAAGCGGGTTTGAACTTGCGCCGATCATCGTTCCAAACTCCCCACCATCGATACACGGTGAGCTCAAGTTGAGGGAGAAATCGTCTGACGCGGGATTGACGAAGTCTGGAGCCGCGGAGACATCCGATGACGAGCGGTATGTGCCGGCATAGTCGCCAGCTCGATTGCCCCACACGTTGTTGTAGTCCAATTCCAGCACTTGCCCCGCGCCCGTAGACCTTGAAACACTGAGTCCAATTCCGTCATTGAGGGCGAGAATGTTATGGGTCGCTTGGAGGCTGAGGCCGCGAAATTCCAGCCCATGACCGCCATTATAGGCCGAGGTGACTCGCAGAACCTGGCAAACCCCATCCGTCCGCAACGACAACCCATTCCCGCCACAATGTGCGATGATAGAGAGCTGCAATTCCAGGGACGCCTGATCCTGAAGTGTGAGGCCATCTCCTACGGCATCGAGGATTTGCGTATCCGAGATCTGTACATCAGCAGTTCCATTGCCCTGAAGGCTGCTCGACAGTCCACCGCGCAACACACACGATGCAAGGGTGAGTGCCGCACCATCGCGGACAGAGATGTTCCCTGTGGCTTGCGTGTTGAAAGCGGAGCCCACAATCCGTGCCTGGGATGTATCGAGCACGCGCAGACCCCAGCGGCCGTTGTCAGATACTGTGCTGTCAACGCAGTCGAGGATCGAAGCGCCCTCCAGAAGGATGCCATCCCATTCGTTCCACTGAAACGTTGTTGTTTGAATCACCGCCGATGCGTCACGAAGGTACAGTCCTATGGATCCGTTGTCTGCAATGCGGCAATTCTTTAGCGTGATATCAGTCGGGCCGGAGATCTGCAGACCGTAGCCGTGATTGTCCTCAATGACGCAAGTCTGAAAGGCAAGTGTCGATACACCCGATGATATAATGCCTCCATTTTGCCCGCCCGCAACCCTGCAGTTGAGGAAAGTAACTTGCGAGGACTGAAGATCGACGACTGTAGCCTCCAAGATGGACGTCCCTCGTTCCAAAGACAATCCCTCAAGAGCGACTGCGCCCACGGAAATACCTTGGATCACGGGCTGATATCCATAGCTGCTGCGAATGACTGTATGCGACGCCCCAGCGCCTCGGATGGTGATTCCCGAAATCAAGACGATGCTCTCCTCGTAAATCCCCGGATTGACGAGAATGACATCGCCATAGGCAGCCGCATCAATGGCTCGTTGAATTGATCGAAAGGCGCCGACACCATCCGTTGAAACAACGATATCTGCTCCCGATGTTGCGAAAGCCATCGAAAGCAGAGCGACACCCAGCACACAACAGATCACCCGGAATTGTTGAACCATGAGGCCATTGTAGGCCCGCACAGGCGCCTCAACAATGGCCCCGCTCGGCAACACACAAGCTCTTCACGAGAGCTGAATACGCGTTCCGGGCTTGAGAGGGCCATACTGACGCCATCGTGTGCTCAACATGTGAAGGTGGGGCAGGCCCAGAGCGAGGCAGAGACCAGGTTCGACAACTGTGATATGATCTCGCAGGTGAGATCATGCGGACGTTCCTATGCATTCCGATATCAGAGAGGCATCGCGAATTTCTGGCACACACAGCCATGCGTATCCGCTCGATGACCCACATGCGTGCGAGCTGGGTTCCCCAAGACAACTACCATATCACGCTTCGATTTCTCGGGGATATGGATCCGTCGCTCATTGTGGATCTAGATCGATGCTGCCGCGACGTGGCTGCAAGGATTGGGCCTTTTGAATGCACACTCGATCGCATCGGGGCGTTCCCTTCGCCCGATCGAGCGCGGGTGATATGGGTTGGCGGCGCGCTCTCTCCGTCGTTTGAGCGACTCGCCCACAAACTCTCCAGTGGACTCAGCGAACTGGGCTTCCCTCCAACTAAAAGGGAATCTGTGATTCATGCGACGCTTGCACGAATCAAGGATCGTCCTGACCCTGTCCTGCCTGAAGTGATCAGCCAGCTCAGCCCGATCCAGCCATTGTCCGTCGTGATTGATCGCATGGTCCTGATGGAGAGCACGCTGACTGCACAGGGATCAGCCTACACACCGCTGTTCACCAAACCGTTGGGCGGAACAGGCTGAGGATGGCCATCGAATGGCTTGACCATACCGCTGACGCTGGTTTCCGTGCCAGCGGAGCGTCGATTGAAATCGCGTTCTGTGAAGCGGCACGTGCGCTTTTCTCACTTATGTTCGCTGTTGAATGCATTGACGCTCGTACGGAGTTTCAAATCACGTTGAATGCAGCCACGCTGGAAGATCTACTCATTGAATGGTTGTCCGAACTGCTGGTACAAAAGGATCTATCTGGGCTTGTCTTTAGTCGTTTCGAACTCGTAATTTCGGGGAACGAGACTGTGGGATTCTCAGCCAGCGGGCGGGCATTGGGTGAGCCGCTCGATCGCGTGAGACACCAACCCGGTACTGAGGTCAAGGGCATCAGCTATCTGGGATTGGCTGTGAGTTGTCAGGATGGAATCCACACCGCCCAAGTCGTGGTCGATGTCTAGGAGGAGAGCTTGCGTGAGCGATATGATCTGACCGAACGGACAAGCGGCGAATGGCTGATGCCCAAGCAGGGGAACATGGCTGTCCCTGGCATGATTTTTGCAGACCGTGAGACCATCGATCGACTCCTACAAGACGAGGACTGCGATGCGCAATGGTCGGCATTATCACAAGTGCGCCATGTCGCCGAATTGCCGGGCATTGTCGGCGCTTCGATCGCGCTCCCAGACATTCATCCAGGCTACGGATTCCCAATTGGCGGCGTTGGTGCCTTTGATGCGAACACAGGCGTTGTCGTCGTTGGCGGCGTGGGCTTTGACATCAATTGCGGCGTGCGATTGTTGTCGACACCGCTAACGCGATCGGAGATTGCCCCATCCCTCGAACAGCTTGGTGAAACGCTGTTTCGTGCAGTTCCCGCTGGGCTGGGAGCAGAAGGCAATCTTCGGATGTCCGTAGCAGATCTTGATGATTTGCTGCGTTTGGGGTCCGAATATCTTGTCGCTCGTGGAATCGGATCCACTCAGGATCTTGAGTTCACTGAAGAAGCCGGATGCATGTCAAACGCAGATCCTTCCTGCGTTAGTGACCGTGCAAAACAGCGCCAATTCAGACAGGTTGGGACGCTGGGATCGGGAAATCACTATTTGGAGATTCAAGTGGTCGAGACCATCTTGGATCCTCAAGCAGCGGAAGCATACGGCCTATTCAACGAGCAGATTGTGCTGTCGATTCATACGGGATCACGTGCGCTTGGCCATCAGATCGGGCAGGACTATCTCAAGGAAATGGCTCAAGCCGCAACGAAATATGGGCTCCACGTTCCCGAGCGCGAGTTGGCTTGCGCGCCCATCGATTCTGCTGAAGGGCGACGCTACCTTGCCGCGATGGCATGCGGTGCCAATTGCGCGTTCGCCAATCGGCACATGATCGCGCATTTGGTTCGGTCCGCTATGCAGCATGCGACTGGACTTGATCCCTCAAACGTGAGGACGATCTATGACATCGGCCACAACAATGCCAAATTCGAAACACACCGTGTCAACGGCCAACTGCGGAAGCTCCTCGTGCATCGAAAGGGATCGACTCGTGCCTTTGGACCAGGACGAGACGAGGCACCAGCTGCCTATCGAGCGGTAGGGCACCCTACTCTCGTCGGCGGGACGATGGGCACCGCATCCTACGTTCTGCACGGCACGGATGCTGGGATGGCCAAGACCTTCGGAAGCGGCATCCATGGTGCGGGACGCGCACTGTCTCGAAAGAAAGCCGCCAAGAAATTCTGGGGAGAGACAGTGCGAACGGATCTTCTGTCGCATGGCATCCACCTATGGACGCACTCCATCCGGGGTGTGGCGGAAGAAGCACCAGGAGCCTACAAAGACATCGAACGCGTCGTTCAGGCTTCCTGCACATCGGGGATTACGCAACCCGTCGCCAGATTGCGACCTCTGGCTGTCATTAAGGGATAGGGCACAGACCCGCTATAGATGCATGCGCATCTACTCGGCTTCAGATCGCCTGTGTTGTTGGGCAAAGGCTTGCGTGTGTTTGGCAATCGCTCGAGCAAGTTTCTCGGGATCGTGCTTCACAGTTACCTTGCCAGCCCACTTTGCAGTTCCTAGCAGGTCATCGCGGATGGGTTCGAGCCCGTAGACATTCGGTTCGACAAGGTCATCGATGACGGGTTCGGCTTCTTCATGTCTGTATCTGGACAAGAAGTCGATGCTCGGACGCTCGGAATTGATCAGCAAATGATCGAATCGGCTCAGTTGAATGTATTCATTGAGCGTTTTCAGATGCGCTGTAAGGCTGAGATGATCCGTCTCGCCGTGCTGCGTCATGAGATTGGCCACCAGCAGCTTCTCGGCACCCGCCTTCTCGATGGCCTCGGCAACGCCCTCGACGAGCAGGTTAGGGATCAGGCTGGTAAACAAACTGCCCGGCCCCAATAGGATGAGATCGGCTTCAGTGATTGCCTCTAGAACGGATTCATAGGGCATCACACGGTTAGGCTGCAGTGCCATCGTCCGAATCTGACGTGGGTCCGCGACGATTTGCGATTCCCCGGTGATCATCGTGCCGTCATCCATTGTCGCCAGGAGCTGGGCATTCTCGAGTGTGGCAGGCAGGACACGTCCCCGGATATTAAGAAAGTGACTCATTGCCTCGATCGCGCGGTCGAAGCTCCCTGTGGCCTGCTCAAGCCCCATTAGCAACAGGTTGCCCAGCGCATGGCCTGCCAGTTCCTCTGGCGCATGCAATCGATACTGGAAGTAGCGGGATAGCTGCTCTTCGTCATCTGCCAAGGCCAGCAAGCAGTTCCGCACATCACCAGGCGGCAACACATCGAGTTGTTCGCGCAATCGACCCGAACTTCCGCCGTTGTCCATCACGGTGACCACAGCGGTGATGTTGGTGGTCATTTGCTTGAGTCCGCGAAGTAGGGTTGACAGCCCGGTTCCTCCACCGACAGCCACGACCTTGGGACCGCGATCGAGGATTCGCCTGCGGTAGATGAGAGTGGATGCTTTTTCGGACTCGCCTGGAGCCAGCGCCTTGGCCACAGAGCGCACCAGATGCATGAGTGAAAGAGAGAAACCAGCCAGTCCGGCAAGAATCATGGCGATAGCGACGAGATGGCGAGCAAACGAATCGAGGGGGACTGTTCTGTAGAGCGTGCGAGCCACATCGACACCAAATGCATACAAGGCGGCAGTAACAATAAGTCCCATAGAGACGAAGGCAAGGGCAATCCAGCGTTTTATCCGCAAGCCGGGCATCAGCCATCGGATGATTCGATAGCGGGTGGCTCTCATGTTGGGTTTCCGTTCTTCATGGCCACCTCTAGAACACCGGTCAACTGACACAGCGAACTGCGGAGCAGCTCGCTGGGCGTCACGCAGTATCGAGGATCCGCGAGCACGGTTACGCTGCCGAGGGTATCGATTACGTGGATGCGCACGGGCGCTTCGCCTGGATACTGTCGCAGCGTCTCCGCCAGTTTCGTTAATTGGGTTTTGGACAAATCCGCGCCGTCGAGCTTGAGTGTCACTGCAAGTCGGGCCCGTTGTGGGATTTCTGACAAGGGGAAGATCTCTTCAGCGACCAGGTTGATCTCACCATTTCGCATTCCTGCAGTGACCGTCAAGCCGATCAATGCGTTGTCTGCGATGAGGCCATTCGAACCGTCAAGAACCTTTGGGAAGAAGGTAATCTCTGCTTCGCCGTTGCCGTCCTCAAGAACGACAAACGCCATTTGATTGCCTCGCTTGGTATCAATGCGACGCAAAGACTTGATCCGTCCGCCTATCAGTGCTTGCTGGTCGGGAGAGAGTTTACCCACATCCTTCAATCGCAGGCAGTACAGCTGCAGGTTCTCAGCGAACTCATCCAGTGGGTGGGCACTCAGATACAGGCCGAGCAACTCCTTCTCAAATGACAGCAAATCGCGCTGATCAAATTCCTCTTCTGTAATCCGGGGATCTGGCATCGCCGTCTTCTCTTCGCTGAAGAACGAGGTCTGCCCAGTGAGTGACTCCCGCCGCGCTGTCTGCATCAGTTCGATACCATCACCGAGATGTCGCAGCAGGCCGCGCCGCGACGCTCCCGATTGATCGAACGCTCCCGACTTGATCAGCGACTCCAACGATTCGCGATCCAATCCTTCCTCTTTGACCTTGCGGCACAAGTCGAAGAACGACTCAAACGGCGTCCGACGTGCAGAGAGAATCGACTCTACAGCGCCAATACCCACGTGCTTAATCGCAGCGAATCCAAAGCGTATTTTTCCATCCTCAATCGGCGTAAACTCGGCGCGTGATTCATTGATGTCGGGCGGAAGAATCGCGATCCCCATCTCCCGACATTCGTCGACATAGCTGGCGATCTTGTCCAAGTCTCCGTTCACGCTGGTGAGCAGGCTAGCCATGAAATGGGTCGGATAGTTCGCTTTGAGGTACGCCGTCCAGTAGGAGATGAATGCATAGGCCGTCGTATGCGATTTGTTGAATCCATAGCGCGAGAATTTCTCCATGTCATCAAATGCCTGGTCGGCAATCTTCTGAGTGACTTTCCTCTCTAGACAGCCATCGACGAATTTCACCCGGAGGCTGGCCATGAGCGCCTTGTCCTTCTTTCCCATCGCCTTGCGCAGGATGTCAGCCTGTGCCAGCGTGAATCCTGCCAGCGCTCGCGCCATCAGCATGATCTGATCTTGGTAAATCGGCAGGCCGTAGGTGTCTTCCAGTACGTCCTTGAGCGAAGGGTGCGGGTAACTGACGGGGCGATTGCCGTTTCGCCTCTCGACATAGTCGTCCGTCATGCCGCTTTCGAGCGGGCCAGGACGGTACAGGGCAAGCAGCGCGATCAAATCCTCAAATCGGTCGGGTTGAATGCGGCGGATGAGATTGGTCATGCCAGTGCTTTCCAGTTGGAAGATTCCTGAGGTTCTGCCCTCGCAGAGCATCTGGAATGTGGCTCGATCATCCAATGGAATGGATTCGACACAGATATCAACGCCCGCGTACTTGCGAAGGCCCTCGCGTGCCTCATCGATCAGCGTCAAGTTGCGAAGACCAAGGAAATCGAACTTCAGCAGACCAACGGCCTCTACATCGCTCATGTCAAACTGGGTTACGAATTCGCCTTCGCCCAAACGAAGCAAAGGCACATGCGCAGATAAAGAGTCGGGAGCAATGACCACACCGGCAGCATGTGTGGATGAGTTGCGCGTCAGGCCTTCCAGTCGCAGTCCGATTTCGATCAGCTGTCCAATCTCTGGATTCGACTCGCGCAGATCCTTGAGTTCGGCCACGTTGTCTGCGGCTGCTGATAATCCCCAACCAAAGGGGATCAATTTGGCCACACGATCCGTCTCAGAATAGGGGATACCTAGCACGCGGCCGACATCGCGGACGACAGATCGGGCAGCCATCCGGTCATAGGTGGCGATCTGAGCAATTCGCGTCCACCACTTCTCACCGCCGTACTTCTGCCGGACGTAATCGATCACCTGGTCACGTCCTTTGACACAGAAGTCGATATCGAAGTCCGGCATGCTGATACGATCTGGATTGAGGAATCGCTCAAAAATAAGGTTGTACTTGAGTGGATCGACGGTGGTGATGTCTAGGCAGTACGACACCAGACTCCCAGCAGCAGACCCTCGGCCAGGTCCGACAGAGATCCCGTGTTCTTTGGAGTACTTCACGAAGTCCCATACGATGAGGAAGTAGGTGCTGTAATCCATTTTCTCGATGACGGACAGCTCATACTCCAATCGTTCTTTGATGGGATCATCAATCTCCGCAAAACGCTTGGCTGCGCCTTCGTAGGTCAATTGTCTGAGATAGCTGTTGGGTGATTCTGCTTCTTTTGGGATCTCAAACGGAGGGATCATCGAATGATCAAACGACAACTTGAGCGCACAGCGGTCTGCGATACGGCGCGTGTTGGCAATGGCCTCTGGCCATGGCGCAAACGCCTCTTCCATATCCTCACCCGAGCGAAAATGATAACCTTCTCCGTCGAACACGCGGTGATCTGGGTCGTTGAGCGTCTTGTTGGCGCGAATGTTGAGTAGTACCTCGTGCGCCAACCGATCCGCAACCGTGAGATAGTGAACGTCGCACGTGGCCACAAGTGGAATCTCCGCCTCACGGGCCAGGTCGACGAGTGAGTCGCGGATCTTCTTGTCTCGATCCGTGCCGTGTTCCTGAATTTCGATGAAAAAATTCTCCTTGCCGAAGATCGATGCGTACTCGCGCGCCACTTCCATCGCCGCGTCTCGCCGTCCCGCAGTGAGCAAGCGAGGAATTTCTCCTGACTCGCACGCCGATAGAGCGATCAGACCTTCTGCGTGCTCTCGTATCAGCTGCTTGTCAGCACGCGGACGGTAATAGAAGCCTTCCGTATGCGCACAGCTGACGATATGAAGGAGGTTGCGATAGCCGATTTCGTTTTCGGCCAGCAGTACGAGGTGGAAGAAGCGTTGCCCAGCCTTGGCTGATCGATCGGTGCGGTCGCCGGGGGCGACGTAGATCTCGCAGCCGATGATGGGCTTGATATTTCGGCGGACAGCCTTGCGATAGAACTTGATGACTCCGCTCATCACACCGTGATCTGTGAGAGCAATCGAGTCCATCCCAAGCTCTTCGGCTCGATCCAGCAATTGGGTGATCTTGCAGGACGAATCGAGAATGCTGTACTCCGAATGCACATGGAGATGAACGAACGGACTCGCCAACTTATTCCCCCTCGTCTGGATGGATGAAAATAATCCGCTCTTCGCCAGGCAACACCCAACCTAGCTTCCTGCGAACAGCGTCCTCAATCGTAGACAAATCGTCCTTGAGAGCAAGTTGTGCTTCCAAGCTTTCCCGATCTATCCATGCCTGCTCATAGGCGGCTTGGGAGGATGCCAGCTGATGGCGAAGCCCTTGCATGCGAAGGCCTCGCGCGGTGAACAAGAACACGAGCCCGCCGACGCCTAGCACACAGCCCAACAGAATCCAACGGACTCTGCCATGCTGCACGCGCTGCCGACGGTACGAATTCCCGACCGCCGAGCGGGCATGCCCCCCCCCAATCATGATCCCCCCGGATGTTGGCTACAGCGTAAACCGCTTCGGCCATTCGGCCAGCGGCAACTCGTGCTCATCCTCGATTCTCAACAGCTGATTGTACTTCGCAACTCGTTCCGAACGAGACATCGAGCCACTCTTGATTTGCCCGCAGTTCGTGCCGACAGCCAGATCTGCGATCGACGTGTCTTCGGTTTCCCCGGATCGATGAGACACAACGCTTGTGTATCCAGCGAAATGGGCAATATCGATGGTTTCGAGCGTCTCAGACACGGTGCCAATTTGATTGAGCTTGATGAGGATGGAGTTGGCAAACCCCATTTCAATCCCCTGTTTTAACAACTGCGGATTGGTGACGAATACGTCGTCGCCGACAATCTGGATTTTGTTTCCAAGCCGCTGTGTCAGGAGTTTCCAGCCTTCCTTGTCCTCTTCTCCCACCCCGTCTTCGATCGAGAAGATGGGATACTTCTTCACCCATCCCTCGTAGGTTTGAATCAATTCCTCTGAGCTGATCGACTTCACTGTGCCGTCGACCGTGAATTGGTACGCGCCGTTCTTGAGGAACGACGTTGCAGCCACGTCAAGGGCAATGGCGATATCTTCACCCGGGCGATAGCCGGACTTTTCGATGGCCTCTACAAGCAAAGACAGTGCCAGACGATTGTCCTCAAGATTGGGCGCAAACCCGCCCTCGTCTCCGACGGACGTGGCCAAACCCTTCGACTTCAAGATTCCCTTGAGCGTATGGAATATCTCAGAGCAGGCGCGGACAGCCTGACGGAATGAGGTCACTCCCACGGGAAGAAGCATAAATTCTTGAACGTCCACATTGTTGTCGGCATGTTCACCGCCATTCAGCACATTCATCATCGGAATGGGCATGCGAACGGCGCGAGCACCTGCGATGTATCGGAACAAAGGCAACCCCAACAAGTCGGCGGCAGCGCGCGCTGTGGCGAGGGAAACAGCCAGCATGGCATTGGCTCCCAGTCGCCCCTTGTTCTTCGTGCCGTCCAATTCAATGAGCAGTCGATCGATTTCAGGTTGATCCAGACCATTGCGACCCAGTAGCAGGGGCTCAATTTCGTCATGAATATGATCGATGGCCTTGGTAACGCCCAACCCGTGGAACACATCTTTATCGCCATCTCGCAGTTCGAGTGCCTCGAATTTTCCCTTGGAAGCCCCCGAGGGGACCGCTGCGCGGCCGAAGCCACCGTCCTCCAAATAAACGTCTGCCTCAACTGTCGGATTGCCCCGCGAATCAAGGATTTGCCGCGCTTCTATGCCTTCAATGAACATCTTAAGTATCACTCCCTTGTGTATTGACTCTCAGTATAGTGAGCCGCGGCGAGCACAGCAATGACCAGTTTGCGCCCCTGGCGAACGGCATCGATAATCCATCGAACAAGAAGACAAAGGAGAAAACGATGAAGGCTTCGGATCTACGAACTCGCTATCTAGAGTTCTTTGCTGCACGTGATCACATGAAACTGCCAAGCTCGCCCTTGGTGCCCAACGACCCCACCCTGCTGTTCACATCGGCCGGCATGGTGCAGTTCAAGGACTATTTCGCTGGGCGCGCAGCTGCTCCGTATCCCCGAGTGACCACGTGCCAGAAGTGCTTCCGAACCACCGACATCGAGAACGTCGGCAAAACCGCGTTCCATCACACCTTCTTTGAGATGTTGGGCAATTTCTCCTTCGGCGATTACTTCAAAGAGGGCGCCATCAACCTGGCATGGGAGTTCTTGACCCGCGAACTGGCGATCGATCCGACCAAGCTGTGGGTGACGGTCTACCAAGAGGACGATGAGGCCTACGACATCTGGCATGACGTCATGGGCGTGCCATCCGAGCGCATGATGCGCCTCGGTAAGAAACACAATTGGTGGGGACCTGTCGGCAACGCGGGCCCCTGCGGTCCCGATTCCGAAATCCACTTTGACACAGGCATCGAGCACGGATGCGGCCGCCCAGATTGCGAGGGGCCGGCGTGCGACTGCAATCGGTTCTCGGAAATCTGGAACCTGGTGTTCATGCAATACGAAGCCCAGGAAGACGGCACGCTCGTACCCTTGAAGCGCAAGAATATCGACACTGGCATGGGATTGGAGCGAATGACGACGACACTCCAAGGGGCAAGTACCAATTTCGAGACCGACCTGTTCTGTTCCGTGGTCGAGGCCATTGAAGCGGCCAGCCCACGAACGTTGTCCCAAGGGGATACGATCTACCGCAATACGATTGCCGATCACATTCGTGCCGTCCTGTTCCTGCTATCCGAAGGCTTGATGCCATCCAACGAGCGGCAAGGCTACGTGTTGCGTCGGATCTTGCGCCGCGCCATCCGAGCGGGTGAGCAACTGGAACTCGCACCTGGCTCCTTGGCCACCTTCGTTGAGCCGGTCATCGAAACGATGGGCGCCATTTATCCCGAGATCATGGACTCTCGAAAGCTGGCGCATCGATTGATCACGCGCGAAGAAGAGACGTTCCGGCGAACACTGCGCGATGGAGAACGGCGTCTGGCCAAGATGCTTGATGACCTGGAAGCCTCTGGAGAGAGGACCCTCCCTGGAGAGGCCGTATTTGAGCTCAACGACACCTACGGATTCCCGCTCGAGATGACCCAGGAAATCGCTGGCGATCGCGGGTTCTCTGTCGAAATTCTCAGTTACGAGAAGGCGCTGGAACAGCAGCGTGCTCGGTCAAGAGTCAGTATCGAAACGTCTACGTCAGTACGGGCTGACCCGACGGTAATC
>JAHITR010000066.1 GCA_018817505.1 Candidatus Bipolaricaulota bacterium
GGTGCGGTCGATTAATCCATGCGAGAGGAAATAGACTGCCCCCAGACGGTGGGGATCGTCTTGCCCGAGCAGTCGCTCGAACGCATCGCGCAGGGATTCGCCAGCCTGGACAGCCGCAAGGATGTCGGCGGGCAACTCATATCCCGGGCCCATGCCCATGGAGCTTCGACCGTTCCCATCAACAATCGCACAGACTTGTACAGACAGCCATCGTTGTGTTCCCGGGATCTGCATGAGACCCGCCTCGATGCCAATGCCGAGTTCGGCTTCCGTGTGCTTCTGAGCCGCGGCCGCCCGCGCCATCGCACCGAGAGCGATGGCATCTCCTATCGGCTGGTCGGGCAATCCAAGGTCCAGATCGAGCTTCAACAGATCAATCGGCTCGCCGTTGAACACTTCGGCAAATGCCTGTTGTGCGGCGTCGATTTTGACCGGATTGTCTGTGGCCATGGCAATTCTCATACCATCATCCTAGCAAGGGGCGGTTGCGTTCACAAACCAGTGGTTAGCTTGCGCACTGCCCGGCACTGCGCTAGTCTCAATGCATCATGTCCAACGTCGTTGCCACCAATCGCAAGGCCCGCCATGAATACGCCATTGAAGACACGTACGAAGCGGGCATCTCGCTGACAGGCACGGAGGTGAAATCCCTTCGTAATCGCCGTTGCTCGATGCAAGACGGCTATGCCGTCATCCACGATGGGACGGTGATTCTCAAGGGAGTACATATTGCGCCATTCGAACAGGGCGCGGCGTACAATGTCGAACCGTTGCGGGATCGGCAGCTGCTGCTGCATCGTCAGGAGATACGCAAGCTGACATCCAAGCTTCTGGAACGCGGCTATACGCTCGTTCCATTGAGCATTTACTTCACCCGAGGCAAGGCCAAGGTCGAACTGGGGTTGGGCAAGGGCAAGACGACCTACGACAAGCGCCAGAAACTGCGCGACGACGACGCCAAGCGCCGCACAGAAGACGCTCTCAAGAAATACAGCCGCGGCCAGAAGATTTAGATTACAGCCTCAAGCATTTACCATGAAGAGCATGAAGAACATGAAGGCAGTTCAACTGCCATGGTCAGAGGACTCAGTCAGGAACGCTGACACGTTTTGCCATGAACAGGATGCAACTCCTGCAAGCGAAATCAATTGCCGCTCGCGAATCAATCGCTTTCTCTTGTAGACATAGCCGTGAGCATTAAATCACGAGAACACTAACGGGCATCGTTCTTTCCGATCACCCTGTTTATACGATTTTTTCTTCGCTTGTCTTCTGTTGTGTTTCTCGCCATACTCACATTATGGTTGCGATCCCTGGTCAAATTAGAGAGTTTAGCGAGCTATCGCACCAAGTCATTCGATGCGCGATCGAGGTACATCGAGAACTAGGCCCGGGACTTTTGGAATCGACGTATCGCGACTGTCTGATCAGGGAGCTAGAGCTCGCTGGAATTGCCTGTCAAGCCGAGTTGGCATTGCCTGTCAAGTACAAGGGATTACTCATCGATTGCGGATACCGTGTCGATCTAGTCGTTGAGAACGACATCTTGCTTGAATTGAAGGCCGTTGCACGATTGGCTCCCATTCATGAAGCGCAGATCCTGACATACATGCGGTTGTCGGGGGTTCGCCAGGGATTCCTGATCAATTTCAACGTGAAGCGGCGAAAGGATGGACTCAAGAGCTTCGTTTTGTAGCTGGCTCAAGCTGGGGAGATTATCCTCTTCATGGACTTCATGCCCTTCATGGTCACTGCTTCGGCAGTCAATTCCTCGCTTTCGCAGATCCGCTGAAATCTGCTTCTAGCTTCGGAAGAGCACGGCTTCGCGTTTGAAGAGCTGAACGGCGGCGGCAATGAGGATGGCGCCTGATAGGACGTTGGCCACTAGTGTGTACAGTAGGTTCTGTAGCCCCGCTTCTCCCAGGATGATGGCTTGCAGTGCGTACAGGGAGTTGGCGACGGGGATGAGATATCGCAAACCTTCGAAAGACACCGTTCCCGTCATCGACACCATGCCCACAAGAACGATCACCATGTAAATCGGCAGCAAGAACGTGCTCGCTTCCTTCTGGCTGCGCGCATACGAGCCCACGATGATCACCAAGGCAGCCAGGATGACGGCCAGCGGCACCAACACGACGAGCATCCATCCAAAGGCGGTCAGATCAAGGCTGAATACGGCGCTGCTTCCACCCGGCGCCAGGCCACCGCCGAAGAATCTCACGCCTATCAGGAGCCCGATTGCAGACAGCAGCGAAGAAACCAGCGATGCCGTCAGCACGGTCAAGAACTTGCCCAGTACGATTTCCGTGCGCGACAGCTGTGACACCAACAAGGTGGCAATGGTGCTCCGTTCCTTCTCGCCAGCGGTGATTTCGGCTCCCAATCCCATCGCCCCAGTCAAGATGGCCAGCACCATGAAATAGGGCAGCAGCCGACTGAGGATCATGCGGCCAATCGACTCTCCTGTGGCCACATCCACAGTCTGTACTGACAGTGGCGGTGTCGCGGATTGAACCTCTTCCAGCATACCGAGCGCCTGAAGTTTGTCATTGACGACCCGCTTCAGATACGACTCCAGAAATCCGCGCACCTGCTGAACCGCGGCATAGGCAAACTGATCTGATTGGTCGTAATACAAAGTGACACTCAAGCCAATGCCTTGTCCGCCCGATTCCTTGGAAACGGCCATCACGAGGTTGCCCTGTTCATCGCGCAGGGCATTCACCGCGGATTCCACAGAATCCTCTCTCACCCAGTAGAAGGCATTCGACTGCTGAAGCTCAGATTGAAACGTCGCGTCTTCAGATTGATCAACCAGAAGCACGGCGGGCGTGAGCGTTTCCAGCCGAACGCGCTCCGCTTCGTTGAAGCGTCCCATCACAGACAGGATGAGTGGATAGAAGATCAACGGGAAGAAAACCGTCAGAATGAGGGTCCGGCGATCGCGCACCGCACCCAGCAGTTCCTTCGAGAAGAGCAAGCGAATGTTTTTCCACATAGGTGTTTGGATTCTTTCGTCTAGTTGGTTTCCGATTGGGTCTGTACGGGCAGCTCAGGCGTCGGATCGACAGCCTCTACTACCGGCTCGACAGCCTCAGAGGGTGACTGGACAGCCTCAGGAGCCGGTTGCTCAATGATGACCACGGGAGTCGGCTCCTCCTCAACGACCACAGGCGCCGGTTCCTCAATGACAACAGGTGTCGGCTCCTCAACGACCACGGGCGTCGGTTCCTCCACGATAACCGGCGCGGGTTCCTCAATGACAACAGGTGTCGGCTGCTGAACCACAGGCTCAGGCTCGACGACCGCGGGGCCAACGTTGATGACGGTCGTTGGTCCCGTCGCGGAGGACTGCGCCCCCCGAGTACTGGGAGGCGCGTCATCCTTGATGATAATGAGGGTCTTTAGGTCCTCAGTGACACCGGACGCATTCATGCTGTAGTAGCTGATTTGATGCGGTCCATCGGCACCAATGACCGTAAACGGGCGGGAGTAGCGCTGCCATCCGCGACCATCGATCCTGTAGAACGTTTGCGTCATTCCGTAGGTTGACTGCTGTACAAGATTCAGCGTGAACAGAGATTTCGAAGTCACCCAGATTCCTCTGGCGTCTTCATATTTCGGTTCGCCAACTTCGACTTGCGTAATCGGCGGATGATTGTCCAGCATGAACTTGACCGTTCGCTGGGGTTCTGTATTGCCCAGGAAATCGATGCCGTAGTAGGTCAGCTTCTGCGGACCATCCTCACCCACGAGATTGAATGGACCCGTATAGACGACCCAGGCCCCACCGTCAATCGCGTACCGAATCTCGGCCAATCCACTGCCTGGATCAAGCGCTGAGAGCGAGATCGGCGTGACTGAAGAGACGACGAACGATCCATCGGGAGACACAAAATTGCCAGCATACGATAGGCCAGCGGGGGCCACTCGCGTCCACTCCACGGGAGGAGACATCAGTGGATACTTGTCATACAACGCGTAATAGGGGATATCGCCGATGCCGTTTTGGTCACCGTCATAGCCCTTATAGTCGCTCCAGTAATTGCCGACGCAGTTGAGATCCCATTGATTCCAGCGATGCGGGTCATAGCCATTCAGCCCGTTGTTCAGGAACGTATTCCCCGTGAAGATGTTGTTCTGGGACATGGCTTGAGCAACGACACCGTACTTGCTTTCGGCAATCACGTTGCGCTCGAAGATATTGTTCGAAGAGTCGAGCAGGTAAATCGCCGTATCAGAAAGACCCACTTGCGTGTCTTCCACGCGTCCGTTCCTGACGGTATTGAAGTAGATGCCCGCTTGGGTCGTGCCCTCGATCACGCAGTCACGAATGACAAAACAGGCCGTGGTGTGATCGATGTAGATGCCGTAGTCTGCCGGAGGTTGGTCAATGCGCCATCCCTCAATAATGTACGGATCATCGCACGTTCCGCTCCCAGAAAATACGCCGTTATCTACGGTGAACCCGTCATTACCATAGATGTAGATTGGTTCATGATTCCCCCACCAAAGGAATCCGCCGCCTCCGACTTGCCCCCCCACCAGGACGACCGAAAGCACGACAGCAAACATCGCCACCGCTGTAGCCACGACCTTCCTGCCCATCATTGCCTCCTTACGTGAGTCAAATGCTTCTGTACGTTCAGGATGTCAGCACCCCGTTCGTTTGTCTACTCTATTCACCATTTCCTACTGCAGCGAAGAACGCTTCTTCCAAATCTTCGCCGCCAAACCGCTGCTTCAGTTCATCCACGGTTCCAATCGCGTGTAGCGTGCCTTTGTAGAGGATGCCAATTCGGTCGCACAGCTTTTCAGCAATTCGCATGATGTGCGTGGACAACAGAATCGTCCGCCCCTGTTTTCTGAACAAATCAATCGTTCGAACCACGGTCCGAGCCGACATGACATCCAAACCAAATGTGGGTTCATCGAGAATGAGCACCGGCGGATCGTGCAGAATGCTTCGCGCAAGGGACAGCTTCTGCTTCTCGCCTGTCGAGAAGGTTCCCACCCGGCGATCGGCCAACGCGCTCATGGCGAGCGTGTCGAAGATCTCATCGGATCGCTTCTTGATTTCATCGTTGCTCAACTGGTTGATTCGACCAAAGAACCGCAGCGTCTCCCGTGCCGTGAATCGGTCGTAAAGACCTGTCTCCGTCGCCAGGAAGCCGATGTGCTCGCGCACAGCTCCCGGTTGGGTCGCGACATCAAATCCCGCCAGCATAGCGCTGCCCGCAGTGGGAGTCAGAATCGTTGCCAACATGCGGAGTGTCGTCGTCTTGCCTGCACCGTTGGGGCCAAGCAGGCCGAAGATTTCTCCGGCCTGACATTCAAAGCTCACATCAGAGGCCGCGTGAACGGGACCCTTTCTTGAGCGGAACGTCTTGGACAATCCTCGAGCGACAACGAGCGGTTCGGTCATAGGGTTTCGGCTCCGATGATCGATTGAAGGACCTCAGGGATTCGCACTGATCCGTCTTCTTGCTGATTGTTCTCCAAAATGGCGGCCATGAGACGTGAGGTCGCCAATCCAGATCCATTCAGTGTATGGACGAATTGCGGTTTCTCGTTCGGAGCCGGCCGATAGCGAATGTTCCCGCGTCGCGACTGGAACGCTTCACAGTTGCTGCATGATGACACCTCGTAGTAGCGGCCTTGCCCCGGAAGGTAGACTTCCAGGTCCACGGTCTTGGACGCTTGTTGTGCCATGTCTTGGGTCGTGAGAAGCACCACCCGATAGTGCATGCCCAGCGCTTGAAGGACGCCTTCGGCATCGGCAATCACACGCTCCAATTCTTCATACGAGGACTCTGGCGTGGTGAACTTGAACATCTCCACCTTGTTGAATTGATGGACGCGAATGAGTCCGCGTTCTTCCTCTCCGTAGCTCCCCGCCTCACGACGGAAGCATGGTGTGTAGGCCACGTATTGCTTGGGCAATTCCGAGGCTTCCAGAATTTCGTCTTGATGCAAGTTAACAAGCAAGCTTTCAGCCGTGGGATTGAGATAGAGATCATCGCGATCGCAATGATAAATGTCGTCTGCAAATTTCGGCAGTTGGCTTGACACATAGAAGCTCTTCGCGTTGGCCATGAACGGAGGGATCACTGGCACGTACCCGTGATTGGCGTGCCGGAAGAACATGTATTGTATCAATGCCATTTCAAGTCGCGCGGCCGCGCCAACATACATTGGGAACCTCGCCCCTGCAATCAAGGCGGCACGAGTAAAATCAAGAATGCCTTTTTCTTCGGCAATCTCTAGGTGATTCTTGATCGGGAACGTCGCCTCCGGTTTGTCTCCCACGGTCCTCAATACGACGTACTCGTCCTTTGCACCTGTGGGCACGGACGAATGCGGGACATTGGGAAGAAGGGCCAAGTATCCGTCAATCTGCGTCTGTGTCTCTCGCAGTGTTTCATCCAACTCGGAAACTCGATTCGAGAGTTGCGACAGATTCGCCATCAGCTCGTCGGAATTCTCACCATCCCGTTTCCGACGCCCGACTTCCTGTGACCCCTGATTGCGTTCCGCCTTCAGGCGCTCCACTTCGGCAATCAACTCGCGCCGTTGCTCATCAAGTCGCAGAATTTCTGACAAATCAATTGACGAATCACGCGTCCGTAGACGCGCTTCAATGTCTTTGTAGTGCTCACGAATCAGACGAAGCTCGATCATCCACTGCCTCCATTCTCTATAGGATTCTAGGAAAGAAACCGCTTCCTAACAATGATATACATTACATTGCCGTTCCCATCAGGTTTTCCACTGCCCATTCACCGAGTATAATCCCCAAACTCGCATGATTCGCAGTGCGGGAGTGCAGATTGTACTGGAAACGGGGGACGACCTATGAGATTGTTGATGTACTCCAAGGCGCTGTACTCGACCTGGATCTACTACAGTGCAGATCGCATTCTTTTTGATGCCGGGGAAGGGGCTAGTTCCATCCTGGGTAACAAATCGTTCGCCATTCGCAGGATCTTCCTGTCACATGGCCATGCCGACCACATCAGCGGTCTAATCGGCTTGGTCAACATTCGCAACAATGCCATGGGAGACACGGAAAAGGAGTTGTCCGTCTACTATCCCAAGGATAGCTACCTCATCGGTGAGATGATCAAGTACATCTCTCGCACCAATCGGCGTCTGGACTATCACCTAGAGTGGATTCCCCTTGCTCCCGGCGATCGTGTCGAACTGCTGGATTGCCAAATGCCAAGGTATGTTGAAGCCTTCCCCACACAGCATGTCAGCACCGAGACGTCCCTTGGATACAACGTCGTGGAGGTTCGCCATCGACTCAAGCCCCAGTTTGCCAACCTTTCACAAGAGGAGATTGTCGCCAAAGTGAAGGCTGGAGAGCGAGCAGCCCTGTCCGAGCACTATCACCAGAAACTTTTTTCTTATGGCGGAGATTCTGTCGCCATCAAGCCGGCGTACATCGCGGATACCGAGATTCTCTGTCATGACACAACGTTTCTTGATGAGAGCGACCGCAAGGAATACAAGCACGCCACACTGGCAGAAGCCATCGCTTGTGCACGCAATGCCCGTGTGAAAAAGGAGCTTTACTGCTTCCATATCTCCAGCCGATACAAGGCGCAGCTTAGGAAGCTCGAACTTGCAGGCGTGCCTATGGAGGAATTGGATTTCCGTGTGACACTGATCCCTCCGGGCCGCATCTATAGCGTCGACTAGGTATTTTCACCATCTCATCGTTGCCACCCTATCTGCGATTGAGTACCATGCCTCCACTTCGTGGCGGTTGCGACTTGGAACCGTGCCCGAACACTATGGTAGGTCCGAAGGAGGGACGATGATCGATCGCCAATTTACCCGGATTCAAACCGCGCTGCCCGGCCCCAAATCGGCTGATGTTTTTGCACTAAAGGAGACGTATGTTGCGTCACCCTTGGAGACGTATGCCCCGTTCATCGTGAAACAGGCACAGGGTGCCATCATTGAGGATTTGGATGGGAATCGATTCCTCGACTTCTCTGGAGGATGGGGTTGTTTGGCTGTCGGTCAACGCCACGAGCGCGTGGTCGCCGCGCTGAGAGAACAGATTGATCACTATTTGCACACGGATTTCACCGCCGTGCCCTACGCGCCATTTATCGAACTCGCACAGAAGCTTTGCGAGCACACCGCCATTGATGGACCCAAAAAGGCGGCCTTCTTCAACAGCGGAGCCGAAGCTGTCGAGAATGCCGTGAAAATCGCTCGCGCCTACACCAAGCGCAAGGCCGTGCTCGTTTTTGAGAACGCATTCCATGGCCGCACCTTGCTGGCCATGACCATGACCCACAAAGCCAAGCCCTACAAGTATGGATTCGGGCCGTTTGCATCCGACGTCTATCGGCTCCCCTACCCCTACGAGTATCGGAAATCGATCACCGCAGATGATATCGAGCGCTCTTTATTGTCATTGGTCGATCCTTCGGAAGTTGCGGTCATGGTTGTCGAACCCGTTATCGGTGAAGGCGGATTTCTTGTCCCACCGGCGTGGTTCTTGCCCGCCATGCGCAAGCTGGCAGACAAGTACGGCTTTGTCCTTGCTGTCGACGAAGTGCAATCCGGTGTCGGACGTACAGGAAAGTTCTTCGCGTATGAGCATTTCGACATGCAGCCTGATCTCATCTGCGTCGCCAAGTCATTGGCGTCCGGGCTCCCTCTCTCTGGTGTAGTCGGCAAGGCCAAGATTATGGACGCCCCCATCGCCAGTGCGATTGGCGGCACCTATGCAGGAAATCCACTCGCCTGCAGGGCGGCGCTGGAAGTCATCCGAACGCTTGATGAAGAAGACCTGATGGCCCAAGCCACGCGCGTCGGTCATCGTATCAAGTCCCATTTCCAGCGATTGGCAGAGAAGTACGATGTCATCGGAGATGTGCGCGGCCTCGGTGCCATGGTCGGGATGGAACTGGTGACCGATCGCGTGACCAAGGAACCTGCCAAAGAGCTGACAGGCAAGATTGCCAGGGCCGCGATGCACAACGGCGCCATCTTCCCGACAGCTGGCCTGCAAGGTAACGTCTTGCGCGTGCTTGTCTCTTTCGTAATCACCGATGAGCAGATCGATGAAGGCATGAACATACTCGAAGAAGCCTTCGAAAACGTGCTTGGTTAGCGCGGAATTCGAGCCTCGAAAGCGCCACCGCGCTTCTGCAGACAGGCAGAAGCGCGGGCATCTGCGCAAACTGCCGCCCCTTGGGCCGAATCGCCATGTTTCTTCCATGATTCCCGTAAAGCGCATAAATAGGCGCTTTCAGGCTTTGCGATCTAGCAAACCCGTAGGTCTTCTGCGATACAGACTTGGCAACGATACCCTTCATTGCTATACTGGCGCCAGATTCTCATAACCCAAGGGGGTAGACGTGAACAAGGCAGAACTCGTCGAGAAACTCGCGAAGAAAACGGGACTCACCAAGAAGGACGCTCGAGCAGCTCTGGATGGTGTGGTGGAAGTGGTTACGGCCGCGCTCAAGAAGAACGAACCAGTTATCATCACTGGATTCGGGAAATTCGAGACGCGAAAACGCAAGGCAACGACCCGCATGAACCCTCAAACCGGTCAGCGGATCAAGACGCCAGCAAAGACCGTTCCTGCGTTCAAAGCCGGTAAGAATCTGAAAGATACCGTCGCGAACCTGAAGCCGAAGAAGTAGCTCTTCGCTCGTCTGCCCACTCAGAGAGTGGGCCCCGCTCCTTGCGTGGGGCTGTTCTTCTGAACAGGCCTGCCCTGGGGTAGCAGAGAACATTCGTAAAAGAGGAAGCTTCGGCTTCCTCTTTTTTTTATGGAGGCATCGCCTTCTCTTGGAGCTCTGGCCCTGCACCATTGGATATGAACTGGGATCGGCAAGGGCAGCAGGCGTAGCGACGAGACGATTACTGATGCGCCTCGCCAGACTTCATAATGGCGATCTTCGCAGTCAGTGGGCCAATCAATTCATGGATGACTGTGGCCCCGATAATGACATTCAGTAGGATATTGCTGATGGGTGCCAGCACGGGTTCCTGTTGAAGAAGAAGTGCAAGTCCGATGACGATTCCACCTTGGGGGATGAGCCCCCAGCCAGTATATCGTTGAACGTTGCGAGACGCCTTGCCCAATCGAGCTCCCACGTTGGCCCCCACCAGCTTTCCAATAGACCGGAAGAAGACGAAGACAAGAACGACGGGCAAGTACTGGATGAGCACAGCCACATCGAGCAGCATGCCACTAATCGTGAAGAACATGATGAACACAATCGGCTCAATTGACTCCTCAAGCAGGTGAAAAATCCGGTGCCGCTGCTGATGCTCAGACAGATTTACGATCGTCATGCCCATGATCATGGTGGCCAGCAATTGATCGAGATTCAGGAATGACGAGACGCCGTAACAAAGTCCTAGAAGCCCCATCAGAAGGGCAATCCGCAGACCGTCATTCTCACCGCTTAGCCATTTGGGAGCAAAGCGAAAAGCCAATCCAGTGACAACGCCCATACCCACAGCACCGCCTATTGCGATGAGCGGTTCAAAAATGGTGCCGATTCCTTCCAAGTGATGCGTCACCAGGACCACGGCGACTACGACAGCCAAGCTGTAGTTGAGAATGCCTAGCGCGTCATCCAGAGCAGCAGAAGCCATGATGCTGAAGGTCACCATGCCCTTGGCCTTGTACTGCCGCACGACGGCCAACGTGGCCGACGGATCCGTGGGCGACGCCAGCGCACCAAGCAGAATGGCAAGCGGTGCAATGACCGTCATGAAGCCTCCGGCATTGGGAAGCAGGAACGGGAGCGTAGCCAGACATCCAACCGTGACCAGCAACGCAGACAACTGCGCCTCGCCAAGGGCAATGAACATGATCTTCTTGCCCAGATCTTTCAATGAGGCAAAAGCAAGCGTTCCACCAATAGCAAACGTCAAAATGGCCAACGAGAAATCGGTCGTAATGTCCATGGAAGCAAGAAAATTGCTAGAAACGAAACCGGTAATCTTGGGATTCAACAACAATCCAGCAACAATGTATCCGCTAACACGTGGAAGACCGATCTTCCGAACCAACTCTCCTAAGACATAGCCCAGTATAATGGCCAAGCCAACAGCAAGAATCCCATTCACGTACTCCACCTTCTATTTCTCATGAAGACGAGTGCGTCCAGAGAATGGAAGAAGGATACGTCTGCGTCGGCGTTTTGGCAAATGTCGGAGGGCCCTCCGACGCGCTATCCAACGGTTTCTCTGCGCGTCACTGAAAAGGATCTGCTGCAGGCCAGCCCTCCCTGTGGGCCATGATGCGCCGCACTGAGCGTGTTATGATGTCATCTCATGCAACTCTTCAGGAGGCTTTATTGAGCACGCGACAGCTTCATCGCAGCAGGACAGATCGCAGACTCGCTGGCGTATGTGGCGGATTGGCCGAATACTTTGACATGGATCCATTGCTCGTTCGAATCCTGTTCTTTGTGTTCGTGCTATGCGGGACTGCAGGTTTTTGGGCCTATCTGCTCCTGTGGCTGCTCGTGCCCGAGGAGTAGCAGGCTGCACGCATTGCGCCCGTGTTTCACATGCCCCTATACTCACTCTCATGGACCTTCTTGCCGATCTCAATCCCGCACAACGCGAGGCTGTCACGCATGGCGATGGCCCGTTGCTCATCGTCGCTGGCGTAGGTACGGGCAAAACCACAGCCATTACCCGCCGCATCGCTTGGCTGATCGCCGAGAAGCTGGCACGTCCAGCAGAAATCCTTGCTCTCACGTTTACTGAGAAGGCGGCTGCGGAGATGGAAGAACGCGTCGATCTACTCGTTCCCTATGGCTACGTGGAAGCGCAAATCGGGACCTTCCATGCATTTTGTGATCGCGTGCTACGCGAAAACGCGATTCTCCTGGGACTATCTCCTTCCTTTCGCATCTTGACAACCCCAGAGCAAGCCATCTTCCTCAAGGAACGATTGTTTGATCTCCCACTGGAACGATTCCGCCCCCTAGGCAATCCGATGATTCACTTGCGATCTCTGTTGTCGCTCTTTTCACGCGCCAAGGACGAAGATGTAACGCCGATCGAATATGCCTCGTTTGCAGAACGGCTCGCCATCGATCTTCCTGGCACCGAGGATCACGAGGACTACGCAGCGCTCGTCGAGGACGCGGCACAGCAGAAGGAGTTGGCGGACACCTACGGGGCGTATCAGCGGTTGCTTGCTGAGGCCGGGTTCGTCGATTTTGGGGATCAGATTACGCTAACGCTGCGTTTGTTCCGCGAACATCCGACCGTGCTTGAGCGATACAGAAAGCGATTTCGCTACATCCTTGTCGACGAATTCCAGGACACCAATTTTGCGCAATCCGAATTGCTGAAGCTGTTGGCCAGCCATCGCAATCTCACCGTGTGCGGTGACGATGATCAGTCCATCTACAAGTTTCGCGGCGCAGCTATCAGCAACATCCTCGGATTTCAGGAATCGTTCCCCGATGCGAAACTGATTGTGCTGGATGAGAATTACCGATCGACGCAAGCCATTCTCGACTCAGCCTATCGCCTGATCCAGAACAACAATCCTGATCGCTTGGAAGTTCGTGCGCAGATCACCAAGCGGCTGCACTCAAACTCTGAAAGCGGCCGTGCTCCCCTGCAACATCACTTCGAATCCCTTGAGGAAGAGTGCGATTTCGTTGCCGACACCATTGCCGCTCGACATGCTAAGGAGGATCGTCGGTTCTCTGACTTCGCCATTCTCGTGCGCAGCAATGCCCAGGCCGACGCCTTCCTGCGAGCGCTCAATTTGGCACGCATTCCCTGGCGTTTCTCGGGCAGCCGTGGCTTGTATGATCAAGAGGAAATTCGTTCAGCCATCGCCCTATTGCGAGTTCTGGCCGATCCGCGAGATACACTTTCTCTCCATTATTTGGCCAGTTCAGAGCCCTACGAAGTGCCCGCAGAGACCCTGGCTACAACCACTGCATTTGCACAGCGACAACACAAATCACTGCTGCAAACGTTCCGTATTCTGACGAAGAATTCCGGCTTTCTCGAGGTCTCGCCCGATGGCTTGGAGCGCATCGCGCGTTTGATCGACGACCTGAATGTGATGCTACCCCTTTCCACAACGGAGAAAACGGGCGAGTTGTTGTTCCAATACTTATCTACGCAAACGGGCATCATCGAGCGGCTGTCCAACTCGGCGCTTCCGAAAGACATCCAGCGTGTGCAAAATCTGGCACGGCTGTTCTCCATCGTCGAGCGGTTCTCACGCGTGGCTCGCTATGACCGCGTGGCCTGGTTCATTGATTACCTCGACGATCTCATTGAGGCCGGTGATAACCCGCCCGTCGGGGATGCGCAATGGGATGATGATGCCGTTAGTATCCTGACGATCCACCAAGCGAAGGGATTGGAGTTCCCCATCGTATTCTTGGTCGGGCTCGTATCCGGTCGATTCCCATCCAACAACCGGGCAGATCCCATTCCCTTGCCTGCCGAATTGGTCAAGGACATCGTTTCGGATTCGGATTTCCACAGACAAGAAGAACGCCGCCTGTTCTACGTGGGGATGACTCGGGCCAAGGAGGATGTTTATTTCACCAGTGCCGAGGATTACGGCGGAAAGCGAGCACGCAAACCCTCGCTGTTCATTTCCGAAGCAATGGATCTGGATGCGACACGAATCGCGCCCGAGCGGCGGGCCCCATTGCTGCGGTTGTCGCGGCTGGGAAAATCAAAAGAATCTGCAATGCCCAAGCAGCAGGAACTTGTCCTATTCCCTCAAGGAGAAGAAATCCTCACGCTCAGCCATCGCAAGATTGACGACTTCCTCACCTGCCCCAAGAAGTACAAATACGTCCATCTGTTGCGCGTGCCGATCCGCCAGCACCATGCCGTGATTTATGGCAATGCCATTCACCAAGCCATTCGTGCGTTCCACCTCAATCGAATGGCGGGACAAGATATGCCTCTGAGCGACCTTCTGGACGTGTTTCGGCAGGCTTGGCGAGCAGAGGGCTTCTTGACCCGCGAGCATGAAGAACTGCGACTCCAGCAGGGTCTCAAGGCGCTGACAGCCTTTCATGCGGCAGAAACTGCGTCGTCTTCGGTGCCTCAATACGTAGAAAAGCGGTTCTCGTTGACGATGGATGATGTCCGATTGGTCGGCGTATTCGATCGCATCGATGTCGAGGAGGGTGAAGGCACCATCATCGACTACAAGACTTCTGACGTCCAAACGTCCGAACAAGCCACTCGCAGAGCGAAGTCAAGCGGTCAATTGGCATTGTATGCCCTGGCCTATCAGCAGCTGTTTTGCGACCTACCCACGGCTTTGGAATTGCGTTTTCTGACACCGGCGGTTGTGATTGGCCGCGTCAAGCCCACAGAGAAAATGTTGGAGAGTGCCCGCTCAGATATCCACACAGCGGCCTCAGGCATACGGTCGGGTGAGTTCCCTGCTGAACCAATCTATCACGCGTGCCAGTACTGCGCCTATGCCGCGATTTGCCCGGATCGGAGATCCTAGGAGGCGGGTTCCTCTGGAACGGGCTGAACGGTTGCATCCTCTGCAAGAGAGTCTCGGGACACGATATGATCGGCCCACAAAGATTCGATGTCATAGAACGCCCGCGCTTCCTTGTGGAAGATGTGCACGACAATATCGCCATAATCCATGACGACCCAACGCCGTTCAGTCAAACCTTCACGATGTCGTGCCTTCATGGGAAAACTCTTCATAAAATGCGACGCAATCGCCTTCATGTGCACGGCGTTGTCTGCCTCGCCGATCACAAAGTAACTCGTAGGCATCGACACGTCGGAGAGATCAATCACTACGACGTTTTCGCCCTTCCTGTCTTCAATAATCTCAATCGCTTTGCGAACCAATGCCATTTCTTCGTTCACTCAATCTCCAATCCTGCGCCAGCAATCAGCACGATGTCCGTGCCCGCTGGAATAAAGTCGCTCAATGCTTCGTAGCGAGATGCAAATGTCTCTGGGAATACGATCTGCACGCCGCTGGGGAGAGCATCTCGCAAGACCCACGCCTTCGATTCATCCGAAAGCACGATGACATAGCTTGTTTCGTAATCAAATGCATCGGCATTTCCGATGCCCGTCACTTGGAACCCTCGTGCACTCAGGTAATCGGCTGTTCGGCTCGCCATCAGTCGCACGCCGTTCCCATTAAACACAGCCACGTTCACGTCACTGGGAGTGAGTAGCTCAAGACCCTTCAGCAGTGCAGCAACCAGACGTTCTGTCCCCACCACGTTGGGCTGAGTGTATGATACGCCGTCGATCTCCACAATCTCTCCCACGAGCTGATTCGACCGAACAGCGTCTTGGGGCACGTCATGCAACGCCAAGGCCACTTGTTGCAGCTCGGACAAAGAGAGGTTGGTTTCCAATGCCGCAGCCGCGTCGCGGACCATCGATCGCATCGATCGTACAGGTGACGCAGCAATACCTTGGCCAAGCAGGGCACGCAAGAACGACTGCTGGCGTTTGAGAAGTCCCATATCGTCAGGCTCGGAAGGTAGCGCGGCAAAAGCCGTTGCCTCAGATCCGCTAAACAGCTGCTCGCCGGGACGAATCTCCACGCGCAACGGAGGTTCGACCGTACCATCCATGTAGACAGCCGTTGCGTTCAGCGAGATCGTCAGTCCACCCAGCGAATCGATCCACGACTTCAAAATACCGTCGGAATAGGCCATATGAAAGGGGATGTCCAACCCGATCAGCGTGGCAATGGCTTCTGCGCCTGCAGCGAGACCGGCTGCTTCACAGACTTCGGCCGCCGATTGAAACGCGCCCGAAGCGTCCCGCAATCGCAGATTGGTGGGCAATGAGAACAACACAACATCGGTTTCAGAGATGCTAACCAAGCTCATCAGGTTCACCGCTGCAGCGGAGCCTCGCCCCACAAGCAGCACGTTGACGCGTTCACGCTCAATGAATAGCGTGTTTGCATCTTGTTGTGAAAGCACGAACCAGACGACGACGGCAGCTGCCAGCGCCAAGGCGATTCCAGCATAGATGAAAACCTGTTTACGAACCGTAGTCCCACTCATAATCCCCCCCACGCTCGACGCTATCACAGGCATCGAAGAATGTCAACCGGCGAGCCTGATACCATGCGTGATTGGCCCTAGTTGACGGGTCCCTCCATCGGAGTATCCTTTGTTCAACATGGCAAAAACGCATCAACGCAACCCTCTCGATCCCTGGGTGAGATTGGCAACCGCCGCTGTGGATACCTTCGTCCGATTCGGACAAGTGCATCCCCTTCCCGCTCCGTTTCCGCATGAAATGGCCGACAGAGCAGGCGTTTTCGTTTCGATCAAGAAGGCAGGCCAATTGCGTGGGTGCATTGGAACGTTCGCGCCGACTCAACCCAATGTGGCACAGGAAATCATCGCCAATGCGATCAAATCCGCATCCGAAGATCCGCGCTTCCCTCCCATTGATGAGACGGAATTGGCCGATCTATCGCTGAGCGTCGACATTCTTTCTGAACCCGAAGCCTGCACTCAGAGCGAACTCGATCCCACACGCTTCGGCGTCATCGTTCAGAGAGGATGGCGACGAGGGCTGTTGCTACCGGATCTTGAGGGGGTCGATTCTGTTGAGGATCAGATCGCCATCGCCAAGAGCAAAGCAGGTATAGCACCGCATGAGCCCGTGTCGCTGTCCCGATTCACAGTCGAGAGACATGCCTAACGCACCCAGGGTTCGCGTGTCCATCCAAACGTTCGGTTGCCGAGTGAATCAATACGAATCCGAGATGATGCGGGATTTGCTTTCATCGACGTACACGATCGCCGATGAGTCGCCCGACGTTGTCGTCCTCAATGCCTGCACGGTAACTGCGTTGGCTGAGCGCAAGGCGAGACAGGCTGCGCGGCGATTGCGTCGTGAGAATCCTGCATCACGCATCGTCCTCATTGGATGCTTGGCTGATGCCGTCGAGCAGGGAACGACTCAGTTTACCGACGCCGATCTCCTCGTTGGTAACCGCTGGAAATCACGAATCCATGAAGTGGTCGAGTGCGCCATGTCAGATCTCTGTGGAGTGATGTCTGTATCCTCGCTGGATGAGCTGAACAACGAACGAACGCAGGGGCCAAGTCATCGCATTCGCGCGTTCCTGAAGATCCAGGATGGGTGTAGCCGCGCATGCACGTATTGCCGTACGACACAGGTTCGCGGTGAGCCTCGCAGCAAGTCGATCCAAGCAGCCGTTGCTGAAGCCACCGATTTGGTGGCATCCGGGTTTCCCGAGATTGTCCTGACGGGCATCGACTTGGCACAGTATTCGCCGGAAGGCGGACACCTGGACGACGCCGTGAGGGCCATCGCCTCGCTGGATGGGCTGCAGCGCCTTCGAATCGCCTCCATCAACCCTTCGGGGATCACCGACAAGCTCATCGACGTCTGCGCATCCATCGAAGCGGTGTGTCCTCACTTTCACATCCCATTGCAAAGCGGCGATAGCGAAATCCTGAAGGCCATGAAGCGTGGCTACAATGCACCGATGTATGTGGATACGATTGAGCGCATCCGGTCCCGGATCCCTCACGCCACGTTCGGAACAGACATCATTGTCGGATTCCCCGGAGAGGTCAAAAAGGCGTTTGCCCGTACCCTGGACATGCTGGATATCGTGGGCTATAGCAACCTGCACGCGTTCAGGTATTCACCGCGCAAGGGAACGGCATCGGCTCTGTTTCCCCATCAAGTGTTGCCAGAAATCAAGAGGCAGCGCTCGGAAACACTGGTCGCTCATTGGTTGGGTGGGCTTGGACGAACGCTTGACAACCGCATCGGTTCGACACAACATGTCCTCGTTGAAGAGCAGCAAGATGCTGTCTGGCGTGGGTATACGCACGATTATCTCTACGTGAAATTCTCCTCCGATCGACAGATCCCAATTGGCTCACTACTCCCCGTTCACATCACACGTCGAACGGGCTCGACACTGGAAGGAGTGGATGATCATCGAATCGACACAAGTTGAGATGCTGCTAAGAGACGAAACCGAAGCGACCGCACTGTTCGGGCAATACAACAAGAATCTCAAGGTGATTGAAGACGCATTCGCCGCTCAGATTATTGCCCGCGGTGAGTCCATTCGCATTGAGGGTGATCCCATCGAAGTTGAGCAAGTGCGCTCGTTATTCGAAAAGTTGATGGATCTCGTCCAGTCGAAGCATTATCCCTCTGCCAGCGATGTCCAATACCTCGTCGCCCAAGTCAAGGCTGGCGTCGGCGTAGACGGCGTGCTCTCAGATGTCGTCCGCGTGACCCATTGGGGTGAAGAGATTCGCGCCAAGACTGTAGGCCAGCACAAATATACGCAAGCTGTTCGCGGAAACGACATTACCTTCTGCATCGGCCCTGCTGGAACAGGCAAGACCTACTTGGCTGTCGCCATGGCGATCGACTATCTCAAAAAGGACAAAGTCAAGCGCATCATCCTCACGCGTCCCGCTGTGGAAGCTGGCGAGGAGTTGGGATTTCTCCCAGGAGATATTCAAGCCAAGGTGAGTCCGTATCTGCGTCCCCTTTACGATGCCATTTATGACATGATCCCCGTCCCCGAATTCGAGAAGCTCGTCGAGCACGGCCGCATTGAGATGGCGCCATTGGCCTTCATGAGAGGACGTACGCTCAACAATTGCTTTGTCATTCTCGACGAAGCGCAGAATACGACCTCCATGCAAATGAAGATGTTCCTTACACGGCTGGGCTTTCACTCCAAGGCCGTGATTACGGGCGATGTCACGCAAGTGGATTTGGAGAATCACGAGTCCGGGCTCATTGCCGTACAGAAGATCCTGACGAATATCCAGGGAATTTCCTTCATCCATCTCGCCAAAGAGGATGTCGTGCGTCACAATCTTGTCGCCCGCATCATTGAGGCCTATGAGAACGATCAGATTCGAAAACAAGAAGCGGCCTAAGGTCCCATTTCGAATAGACACTCGTACTTTGTCCTCGCATTAGATTCTGCTACTCTAGTCCTCAGGACCGCCGTGCAGTTCGCGTGAAGGGGGACCTATGCGACGACGGATCGTCATCTTGACCGCCCTTTCTTTGTTGCTGTTGCTGGTCACGATCTCCACGCTCGCTCCGGACAGCCGGCAGCTCTCTGTGGTGATCAATGAAGTGTGTTGGGCAGGCACGTCCACAGATCACACCATGGAATGGATCGAGTTGTTCAACACGACCCATGCATCCATTGATCTGGAAGGATGGCTTCTCGTCTCTTCAGACGGCGCACCGTTCATTCGACTGAAAGGGGTGTTGCCTCCGCACTCGACGTCCATCCCCACGTCAGGCTACTACTTGCTTGAGCGAGGTACAGACGACAGTGTCCCCACTATTGCAGCGGACCTAATTTACCAGGGCGCTCTCACGAATGTCGGCGAAGTGCTTACACTGTCCGATGCGGGCGGCCGCATCATTGACACTGCCAATATCGTTCTGTCCGAAGATGCGGGACACGCATGGCCGGCAGGAAGCGATAGCCAAGGCAATCCACCGTTTGCTTCCATGGAACGCATATGGTTCCAATCCCCAGATGCGCCTGACAACTGGGCTCATTGCATCACGTCTACGTTTGCAGAAGGCGGTCAGGTGCTGTGTGGAACGCCCAAGGGGGAAAACTCTGTGTACAACCTGCCCCCTGTGGCTCGACTTTCCATTGATCCTGTTGTCCCCCATCCTGGGCAGCCCGCACAATTCAGCGCTGCAGGCTCCAACGATCCCAATGATCCGATCGCCGTTGTCGCTTGGCAATTTGGTGATGGCTACGAAGCGACGGGATACACCGTGTCTCACACCTATTCAGAGTCCGGCCAATACCTGCTCACCCTATTGCTGACAGACTCCAAGGGCGCTCAGACTCGGCTTCAACGCCTCGTCGAGGTTGCCTTCACCACGCCGCCAATCGCCGATTTCAGCCTCGTTCTGAAACCTGACGAGTCCATTCCCCGTGCCCGTGCACTGCTCGTTTTCCAAGACGAATCAAGCGACGTGGACTCAGGTATTGCCGCTTGGGAGTGGCAGTTTGGAGATGGCACCGGAGCAACTGGACCGCATGTAACGCATACCTATGATACGTTTGGCGATTACGTCGTCGGCTTGCGTGTCACAGATACGCAAGGGGAAGTAGCGATTCAGACACGATCCGTGTCCATCGCGGGACAGATTCCTGTCGCCGTGCTGTCATTCTCTCCGCTATTGCCAAACGAAGGGCAGCCTGTGACGTTTGATGGCAGCGACTCGTTCGACCCGGATGGCGTCATCGTGTCCTATCAATGGGATTTCGATGGCGATGGGCTATTTGATGCCCAAGGATCCCAACAGACCACTAGCTATACGTATCAAACCAGCGGTCCGTTCAGCCCTCGACTGACCGTATTCGATGATCAGTCTGAAACCATGTCGCGACAGGGGGGGCTCGTGGTGAATGCAGCGCCCGTTGCACAGTTTCAGGTCTCCAGCTTCGAGCCTAACGAGCTTGAGCCCGTCGTGTTCACGGATCTGTCGCAGGACAGCGATGGAACCATCGTCAAATGGGAGTGGGATTTTGGTGACTCGACCCTTTCGGATCGAACCTCACCCAATCACGTCTATTTGCAGAATGGCTCCATGACCGTCACTCTCACCGTCACTGATGAAGGCGGAGCCACAGACACGGCAGTGGCTACTCTCGCAGTCGGTAATCTGCCGCCGATGGCCTCGTTGATTGTGGCCAATTCGTCACTGCCCACAGGCAGTCGATTCTCGTTTGATGCCTCTGGTTCATCGGATCCGAGCCCTCAAGGAAGGCTGACGCGTTACGAGTGGAGCTTTGACGGAGGAGCCACATTTGAGGTTGAAACCACCGTTCCGACGTTGTCACAAGCCTTCGCTGACAATGGTCAGCTTGTCGTTCAAGTCAGGGTAACGGATTCCCAAGAAGCAATTGGACTCTCGGATCCAGTCACAATCACAATTACCAATCGCCCGCCTTCTGTTTCCAGAGTGTCTTGGACACCAACGACACCGTCTGATGCAGACGAAGTAACGTTCTCCGTTCAAGCATCAGATCCCGATGGCCAGATTACCAGCTGGTCGTGGGTGATGAATTCGATCGTCTTGGCATCCTCGCAGCAGTTGACACACCAATTCATTGACAGCGGTTCGTATCAGCTCACGCTGCAGGTCCGCGACAATGATGGTGCTGGCGCAACGCCCTACGCGTTCACAGTGTCTGTTCTCAATGCTCCGCCAGTCGCCGCGTTCACGTCCGTCCAAGGCGCGGCATGTGGGTTCAGTAGCGTGCGGTTTGATGCCTCTGATTCGTATGATCCAAGCCCGACAGGCCGCATTGTGCACGTAGCATGGGACTTCGGAGATGGGACCTACTGTCCTGGCTCTGCAGCTGGCTGTGCGAGCACGGATCGATGGACTCCAGAGCACTGTTATTCCGAGCCAGGAACGTATATCGTTACTCTCGTCGTGATTGATGAGCACGGGGCAATGTCCCGCGCTCAGAAAACTATCCTCATCGGCGAGTAGAAAGGATCTTCATGTTCCAAATTCGCGAGGCGACTCGGGAAGATAATGATTCGTTGCTTCAGTTGGAATCTCAGAGTCCTCAAGGAACGGGGATATCGATCATCATTGATCGGGACGACTATTTTTATCGTTCCAGCCTTCACGACAATAGCAGGGTTCTCATTGCCGAAGAACATGGCAAGTTGGTCGGCATTATGGCCTACGCGATCAAGGATGTTCTCGTCGATGGCAAACAAGTGAAAGCCGCGTACTTCTACGATTTGCGAGGCGAGGCAACCTACCGGCGAAGCATGAAAAAGGGATTGTTCCGTCTCTGGCGTTCAGCTGTTGAAGGAATGGAAACAGCGGGCGCCTCGTTCATCTATGGCCATGTGAAGGTCGACAATACCGATTCGATGAACGTATCGACGAAGATGGGCGCCAGACCCATTGCCGATTTCGATATCCTGTCGTTGCCTTCACTCCGAGGGCCTGTGCCTACCCTGGATCCACATCTCGACTCGCTCACCGAAGAAACGCAACGAATCGGGGAACTCGTTGGCAATCGCAATCTCAGGTCGTGTGACTTCCCAGATGCTTATGTAAGGGGGGCTGAGTTGGGCTACTTGCGCGGGATTTATCGGATTGAACAGGGCGGCTCAATGGCGCAACTCAGTGCGTGGGATCTTTCCAGCATTTATAGAGGTCGTGTCCTTCGGATGCCGTTATCGCTTCGCGCACTGGCCAACGTACTAAACCCCATTTCAACGATCTTGCCCGTGCCCCGCATCCCGCGCGTAGGCGAGCAAATGAAATACCTTCAGCTGTTTGACCCCATTTGCCGGGGCAAGGACGGTCTCAAGCTATTGAAGACACTGATCCAACAGATGCGGCGATTGGCCTACAACGATGGCCTGGACATCATTACGCTGTTCAAGTACTGCGATGATTCGCTGGCGGGGCTACCCAAGTTCTTCCCGGAACAGATTCTCCACTACAGCACCATGGCACTGCCGCTAACCGGGGGAACAGTTCCTCAGAAACCCTTCTACTTGGATATCCGCGACATCTAGAGATCAGAAAGACAAACCGTCCTGATCGTTGTCAGACACCCAATCGATACCCGAAGCCACGAACCGTGAGAACAAGCTCCGGTTCTTTCGGATCGATTTCGAGCTTCCGCCGCAGCAGGTAGACGTACTTCTGAACGTCTTGCACATCCGCATACCTCTTCTCGTCAGGCATGTCCTTGGGCCACAGCTCAAGGAGGATATCATCGGACGTGAATACACGGCCAGGGGATGATGCAAGCAGTTTCAGAAGCTGGTACTCCTTGGGGGAAAGCCTAATCGTCCGCCCGTGAATGCTGACCTGTTTTCGCAGATCATCAATCTTCAACTCCAATCCAGACATGGCCGTATCGGGTTGAGACCTTCGCAAAACGGCCTCTACGCGAGCCACCACTTCATCCAAATGGAACGGCTTGGAGATGAAGTCGTCTGCACCTGCACGAAGTCCGCGGATGCGGTCATCGGCCCGGCTCAATGCGGAGACGAGAATGACGGGAGTCGTGCCTCGATCCCTGATCCACTTCAACAGAGACCAACCCGCTTCGTTCGATTCCGGAAGAATGATGTCGAGCAGGATGAGGTCGGGGTCCCACTTGAGAAGCGTCGATTTGGCCTCTTCCATCGTGCCACCGATTTTGACTCGATACCCGTGGTTTCGTAGAGATTCCTGAAGCAGTTTGACGATCCTCGCATCATCCTCGCAGACGAAAATGCTTGCTGAGCGCATTGATGTATCCCTTCACGTTCCTTGATTCGTTCTCATGCAGACTTCCCGGTGTTCCCCTGCTTCTCAGACCGCTCTGTCTTCTCTCTTCGAAGAAACGTCGGCATGTCAAGGTTGCCATCCGTTCGTATTCGTTCTCGAGAAGCAGACTGTCTTCGCTCTTTTCCCACGAGATCAGCGGCCTGAAAATCTGCGGCAATCACCGTGATACGGACGCCCTCCTGGAATTGCTCTCGCACCACCGCACCAAACACCAAATCGCACTCCGTAGCAGCGGCTTTCCGTATGTGGTCAGCTGCGGTGATGACCTCTCCCAAAGTCAGATCATCGCCACCCGTCACATTCATGATCATTTTACGTGCGCCACGAATCGACTCGCCATCCAGAAGTGGATTGGTGCTTGCCAGTTTTGCAGCCGTCATCGCGCGCTTGTCACCAACGGCTTGTCCCATGCCCATCATGGCATCGCCAGCATTGGCCAGCAGGCTCCGGATATCTGCGAAATCTAGATTGATGAGTCCACGCACGGTAATCAGATCGGAAATTCCGCGTACACCCTGATGAAGAATCCCGTCTGCCAGTTCAAATGCCTTGGTCATCGGTAGTCCACGGGCACTTGTCTCCAGCAGTCGATCATTGGAGATGACAATCAAGACATCAGCTGCCTTCCGGAACTCTTCCAGACCGAGTTCGGCGCGCTTCTGACGAACCGTCCCTTCAAAGGCAAACGGGCGGGTCACAACGCCCACAGTCAGCGCGCCGTTCTCTTTGGCGATCTCGGCAATGACTGGCGCTGCACCGCTGCCTGTACCTCCACCAAATCCGGCAGTGATGAACACCAAATCCATGTCTCGCACCAAACTCGCGATTTCCCAACGCGATTCGACAGCTGCTTTGCGCCCCTTGATGACATCTCCGCCTGTGCCACGTCCTGCAGTGACATCTAGACCCAATTGAAGGGTCTCCGTGACGTGGCAGGCCTGCAATACTTGATGATCCGTATCCACGGCAATCAGCCGGACACCTTCCAGTTGTTCTGCGCGCATTCGATCCACGGCATTAACGCCACCGTCACCGACACCCATGACGAGAATTCGAGCGGATGGACCATGCTGCACATGCTGGTGCTGCTCTCGCGCTTGCTCAAGAAGAGGCGGCTCTCCAATCACAATTTCACGAGGGCCGACAACATGTCCCACAGCGGACCGGAGGCTGTCGATCTTCCTTTGGCAGTACTCTTTCTTGAATTCAGATTCAACAGAGATGATCAGTTGATCGTCGCTGAGCGTAATGGATCGAAAATCGGCAGGTAGACATGCCCTCAGAATCCGATCATCCACGGCACTCAGAATGGCACGCCAAGTCTCTCGGATACCTTTTTCCGTACTCTCGAGTCTCGCGTTGTCGGTCATCGCACACTCCCATAGCTATTCTGGTGTTGGATCCCGCGCTTGTCAACAAGTTGAATGAATTGCAAGTAGCAGGTTGTTGTCCACCACATGGAGTTGTTCTACCATTTGCCCATGAACTGGCAACAGGTATGGGGAGTTCTGAAGTGGGTTTTGGCTGCATTGGTCGCAGGATTTGTCGGGCAATTTGGCAAATCGCTGGCCCTCTTTCTGATAAAACGCCGACGCGCCAGAAGAAGCCTCTCAGACGGTTCTAGCGACACGGGAATGCCCCAAACGTCTTCACCATCGGCTCGGATCGGCGATTCAAATCAAGTGAAGGTCGAGAAGAAGCGGGCCAAAGCACAAGTCAAACGGCTCAAGAAATTCTAGAGCCGCTTGTCAGTCCCATGATCTATATGTTCAAGTATCGCTAGTTTGCGTCTTTCGCGTGCGCAACGATTTCCATCCCGTTGTAGTACCCGCAATGTGGGCATACTCGGTGCGGTAGCTTCGCCTCGTGGCAATGCGGACACGTGCTTGATGCAGCAACTGTCATATGTCGCCAGTGATTGCGGCGCATGCGTCCTTTAGAACGCGATGTTCGATATTTCGGAACAGCCATGTTTCCTCCTTCAACAACCAAAAAGAGCCACTCCTAAGGAGTGGATCCTCGCAAAAAGCAGTTTAGCCGGTTGCCTCCTAGCTCGCAACCTCTAGCGAAAGCGTCACCGGACCATCGTTTTCCAAACACACTGCCATCTTGGCGCCGAACTTCCCGGTATGCACATCGATGCCTTCCGAGCGCAGCGCGCCAACAAACGAGTCAAACAATCGTTCTGCCAGGTCAGGCGGAGCAGCATGGACAAAGCTCGGCCGACGTCCTTTGGTCACATCCGCGTAGAGCGTGAACTGGGAGACCGCCAACACCGAACCTTCAACATCGCGCAATGACCGATTCATTTTTCCATCACCGTCTTCGAAGATGCGCAGGTCGATGAGTCTCTTTGCCGTTTTGGAAAGATCGATGTTCGAATCTCCTGGGGCAATCCCAACAAGCAGAAGCAGTCCTTTCCCAATATTCGCGATTCGCTTCTCATCCACATCGACGGAAGCATGCGAGACGCGTTGCAGAACGATCCTCATCACGCCTCTTCTTCTTGAAGTCGCTCAGCCATATCAATCAGCCGTTGAAGCGATGCATCCGACAATCCAGCACATCTCGCGCGCAGTACGAGCTCCAGCTTCTCGCGTGCCACCTGAACCTTCACGGTTTGATGAAACGCGCGTTCCACAAGCCGGGGTGCTCGGATGTTGGCATGGGCATCCACATAGTTGACACGCCATTGTGGAAAGCGATTGAGCATCCCAATGGCGATTTCCAGCAATCGCTTGATATTCGGAGCTCGCGTTTCGAAGACATGATTGATGTGATTGGCCATTTTTTGGTTGTCCGTGAAGAACAGGACAGATTGCGGTTTGTATGCGGCCGCGTACTTGCAGGCCTCAATCAGGGCTTGGTACTCGGCCACTTCTGTCGTCGCCCGTCCAATGAGTTGGGAGATCTCTTCGATGACATTGCCTTCGGGATCTGTGATGGCAATACCGATCGCTGCCTCACCTGGATTGCCCTTGGCTACGCCATCGATGTATACGAATAGTTTATCCATAGTCGTGGGTCCACCAGGATTCGAACCTGGGACCGACCGGTTATGAGCCGGTTGCTCTAACCGCTGAGCTATGGACCCGATGCCAAGTCAGGATAAGTGCGTTCGGATTCCGAGTCAAACCCATTTGGATACGTCATCACGAGATCAACTCACGAACCGTCCACTTGCCCATCAAGGTTGAAACCGCAGATTGCCAATTGCGTCAGCAACTCCTGCGGATCGCTCCCCCATTGACCGAGTTTTCGCGAGATGTGCTCAGTCCATGAGTAATCGTCGAACGAGAAGGACTCTGGCTGTCCATTGGAAAGAGGAATCATCGCATTCAGATTTCGGTAGTAATCCTGCGCCAGATAACCTTCATCCATCTCTTCCATCGCCTCACTGATCTGCTGCTCGTCAAACGTCGGATAACGATCCTCAAAAAGAGTGAATGCCAATGGATAGCGGGGGCGGGGCAGCCGCTCTTCAGCCGGATATCCCATCGCCAATTGAACCAGCGGGAATACCCTCGTCGGCAGGTCGTACTCCTCGACAATACGCTCGGCGAACATCGGAGCCGCGCCCAAGTAGCAACTGCCCAATCCGAGCGATTCGGCTGCGATCACCATGTTCTCTGCCATGTAGGCAGCATCTTGGACACCCAACAAGAGCGTGCTCACATCGCTCATCTTGCGCTGCCAGCCCCTCGCAGCCATGACCTGTTCCATGCGATGGACATCCACACAAACCGTGAATAGAAGTGGCGCGTGGAACGGGTTCTTATCACGATCTCTCTTGAGAAGCAAGCTGCCCAACTGAGCGGCGAATGGTGCCTGCTGGCCAGCGCGGACAATCACTTCGATCACTTCATCGGATGGCTGTATATCGTTGTAGCTGCGGATCGATGCTCTACGCATCATGGCATCGATAACAGGATTTCTGAGCATGGTTGCTCCTTTGTGTCGTTTATAGTGGATCCCGGATGGAGGCCTTTTTCTCGTCTCATCAGCATAGTCCATTCTGCTTCAAACGCCAGATGCAAGGATCGCTGACAACGGCTTCGCAAGAGCAAATGATGCCCCAGGATCGAACCGGTTTGAACCCAGTCGCGATTTGCGCGAACCTACTTCATGAGCCAATGCCTGCCCCCAAGTTCAATGAGAGCAGCCAGCCACAAGGAGGTCGCATGCAGGAACTACTGACCAGGATTGCCAACCAATCAAGCGGGTGGATTGAGCTTCGATTTCAGGAGCGCAA
>JAHITR010000008.1 GCA_018817505.1 Candidatus Bipolaricaulota bacterium
ATCATCCACATCGAGCCCTATCGCAGTGGCGCAAGCGTTGTTCTATGTCTCACTTTTCGTGCGGATCGGCCGTATGAGGTGGGGTTCTCGACCTTCCAAGCAGACGGTTCAAAGCCCCTGTCTGCTTGCATCGTGACTGCGACCATGGGTAATTATGCTCGCCTGCGGACGCTCGTTCTCCGCGACGATACGGTACAGGCTTCAGACTTCTGGCCTGCATTTTCTGGCTCGGATTTTGCGCCACATGTCTGCTTTGGTTTGGATGCGTTGATCATGAACGCACAAGGGCATGCGATGTTCGTCGCTGCCCCGAATGAGGTTCATCCAGAGAGTGCTGACTATGCTCCTCATACGTTCATCGGATGGAAGTATGATGGCGAGGTCGCGACCCAGATCTGGCGATCCGAGGATCCGCATCCGCTTCTGAGGGGATGCGTCAACGGCAGAACAGAGTACTGGGCCAGCCGCTCGCCAATCCCCGGCGGCGTTGCCTTCGAAAACTTCGAGATGATCGAGCCGTTTCGTGAAGGCGCGACCTTCTGGTTTGGCGTTGTCCCTGACGATGCGATGCCCACGCTCCTTGATATGGACTGAGTTGCCAAAGCGTGATGTTCACCAACGGTCGCGCTGTGGACGGCGTTGAAGACGGCACGATGCGGGCGATGAGGATCTGTGATGCGTCTTCTCTGCCTCGCGGAGCTCGCCGCGTCAATTCAGCAGGAACCAAATCGCGACAGCCAAGTAAAGCAGGGCAAGCGTGAATTGCAGCATTGGCTTTCGCGAGTCTCCGTGGAGAACGACATAGCGCTGCCGCATGCCCGTGATCGAACGAATCCCAGTGATCCAGGCGAACGCTGCATCGAGCACAAGCAGTGTGCCGTAGGCGATGCCAATGACGTGGATCGTTGATGTTTGCGTATTCGAGGAGCCTAGCCACATGGCGAACACAATCAACAAGAAGAGCACCATGACCCCGTTTGTGAGCCGGGGCAACAGCTGCAGAGCCCCTCGGAACCTTGGGAAGCCCCGGATGATGTCTGCTTGTTCGAATATTTGTTCGTTGCGATAGAGAAGTCTTGGCATCATCTGCAGCAGGAAATAGACGATCAAGTAGACCAGCACGCCGTAATCTCGAATTGAGGTTGACATCGAAGTCCTTTCTTCTGCACCGATACTCTAGCAGACAGCCCACAGTTCGCCTAGGCTCGGAGCCGATAGCGAGTGAGTCCTGCTCATTGAACGGCAACTCGATGTTTTGCTTCAGGCATGCATTGGCAGCGCAGAGTCTGTAGGATAGGTGATCTGCGCTTGAGTCATCCGGTTTTTAAGCACGATTCTAATGACGTTCCTGTGATTCCTTAAGGAGGCAGCTTTGAAGAGCATTCACATCAGAACCACTCTGTGTGCCATCGTTGGCATCTGTCTGTTTTCTCCATCTGCTCTGGGATATTGGGTGCGCCCAGCATTGCCCACGCCGTCAGATGGTGCGGTGATCGCCACGGTTGGGGTGCCTGATTGTGACTTCGCGACGCTTCGCGAGGCCGTGTCTGCAGTTCCCAGCGGAAGTGTCCTTCGCCTTCAAGGTGGTGTTTTCACGGAAGGCGGGATCTCGCTCGACAAGGACCTGTTCATCGTGGGGGCGGGCCCAGGAGTCACCATTGTCCAAGCAAGCGAATCGTTGGAATCCGCTTCGGAGAGAGTGTTCAGCATCGAAACAGGAGCAACGGTTGTCATCCAAGGGATCACCATGCGCTACGGACACCCCCTAGGAGAGTGCTCGCGGGGTGGTGGAGCCATTGCCAATTACGGCGACTTGTGGCTAGACGGCTGCGTGGTATCGGACAACATCGGCCAGTGTGGTGGAGGCTTGATGAATCGCGACGGCAATGTCACCGCTTTTGACTCCATGTTCATCCGCAACCATTCCGACGGCGGAACCGACTTGAGAGGCGTTGAAGGAAACGGTGCTGGCGGTGGGGTCAAGAACATCAAGGGGAACATGGTTCTTGACGGATGTACGATTGCTGACAACGTGGCCAAGAAGAAGGGCGGCGGGGTCAAGAACAGCTGTCTCGGCATCCTGACCATGGTCAACTGCACGGTGACAGGCAACGACTGTAAATCTGGGAACGTCCATCTCAATGGGCCTGCAGTCATCGATCATTGTACGATCGCCTTCAACACGGCCCCTTTTTCGCTTGGTGCCGGGATTTTCGTTAACTCTGCGTCCATCATTCGTAACACGATTGTTTACGGGAACACCATGGGTGACGTCACTGTGGAGTGGGAGGACAATGCCAGCCCGGCTCAATTTGTTAACGTCTGGATTGGCGATGGAAGAACCGGCATGGGAACCTACGCTGGCGACCCACTCCTGAGTTCACTGGCAGATCATGGAGGACCCACATGGACGCATCTACTGCTGTCAGGCAGTGGCGCGATCGATGCGGCCATTCCAACAGACGGCAGTCCGCTTGTTGACCAACGCGGGTTCCCTCGTGCTTGTGGAGCAGGCACTGACATCGGTGCGGTTGAGATTGAGCCGACGGACTAGCTTGATCGCGGATAGCAAAGACAACAGGAGTCGCTGAAACGGCGACTCCTGACCCACGTGTGCCCTATGCAGTTAGCTAGACCAATTCGATTCTTCGGCTCTCGACGCTTGCCTTGCTAGAATCCGCTGCCGTCTGGGATGCCGTCACCTGAATTGGGTGCGGGTCCCGTGGCACTGCCAACGCCATCGCTTTGGGAACCTGGAACCCTATCGAAGCCGCTGCCATCAGACACGCCGTCGCCTGAATTGGGTGCCGCTGCAAGATTTCCGTTGCCCCCTGCTGAGACGATGAGTGAGAACGTGCACACGATGACCAGTAAGAATAGCATGACTCTTTTCATACGTACCTCCCTAATCAGATCTAATTGTCAACATTAGAAACGGATACACCATTATACGATGCTGCTACCGTCCAGCCAAATGGACTACGTCGAGTCTCATTTTCTGCCAGGCGAGCGCAAGGCTGCTGCAAAACGAGCCAGGCCCCAGTACAATGCGTCTGCACCCGAAAAACTCGCCATGGGTGGCAGTGCTTGCGCCTCTGAATCCAACTGCAGTCGGGCAATTCGCTGAATCCGTGGTCACTAGGCAACCCTTCAGATTGGAGAAATGACGAATTGAAATCACTGCGATCGATGCTCCGCCATGTCAAGAACTACAAAGTCCCCCTTGCCCTCACGATGTTCAGCATGTTGGCTTTGGTGTGCATTCAGCTGGTTGGTCCCTGGCTGATCCGAGCCATGATCAATGCGATCACCGCTCCGGGCGCGGGACCTGACACCCTTTCCTTTGTCGCAAAACTGGCTCTGTTCACACTGATTGTTTACATCCTTCGGGCAGTGATGCAGTTTGTACGTAGCTACGCAGCGCATGTTGCTGGCTGGCATGTGGTGGCCGATATTCGGCACGAGGTCTATCGACACCTGCAGCGACTGTCCCTGCGATTTTATGAAGACAAGCAAACGGGACAGTTGATGTCTCGGATGGTGAATGACTCAGATCTGCTCGAGCAGTTGGTCGCTCACGCGATCCCGGACGTCTTGGTGAACATCCTCATGCTGATCGGCGTCACTGCTGTACTGATGAGCATGAGTTGGCAATTGGCGCTGCTGAGCATGATCCCGATACCACTGATCGTGCTCGCCATGCGAGGTTTTGCGAAGTACGTGCGGCCTGCCTTTCGTCAGCGACAAGTTGAGTTGGGCGAACTGAACGCGGCCCTGAATGACAACATCTCTGGAATTCGCGAAATCCAAGCGTTCACACGTGAGGGAAACGAGGCGGATCGCATCTGGGGTCGCATCACGCGTTACCGGGACTCGCTGCTACGAGCATTGCGACTCATGGCCGTGTTCCATCCCGCTGTGGAGTTCACTGCGGCCTTGGGAACGGTCATTCTGATCTACTTCGGGGGAAAACTCGCTCTGGGAGGGACGTTGCCTCTGGCCGACCTGGTCGCCTATTTCCTCTATCTGGAACTTCTCTATCAGCCCGTGCGAGCGCTGAGCGGCGTGTGGGAAAACATCCAGCAATCGCTGGCAGGAGCTGATCGTATTGCCGAGCTTCTGGAGCAGGAGCCCGATGTTGCGGAGAAGCCGAATGCTATTGAGCTGCCCGGCCGATCCACGGGCGGCATGCGTTTTGACAACGTCAGTTTTCGCTACAGCGTCGGCGACGTGGTGCTGCAAGATATTAATCTGGACGTGGCCCCCGGGTCGATCGTGGC
>JAHITR010000067.1 GCA_018817505.1 Candidatus Bipolaricaulota bacterium
CCCTCCCTTCTACTATCTTGTGGACCCCGCTGCTTTTCAACCTCCAAGTATATTGCTGACTCTCCCAACGCTTCATTGGATCGGTCTTCAAAGACACTGTCTCTGCCATTTCACTCAATCTGTTCCTTGTATCCCAAGCTGAGGCGCCGCCGGTGATTTCGATAGAAGGCACGTACCTGGCTTGGCTCAACTTCCAAGGAACAAGCATCCAGGGCTCACCGTATGAGTTCCTGCTGAAGCAGGCACGCGTGGCGCTGAATGAGGGAGCCATCTTCGGCCCTGGCGGCGAAGGATTTGCCCGCCTCAATCTCGCCTGTCCGCTCGAACGTTTACGGGATGGCCTGGAGCGCATCCGCGACGCTCTGAAGTCCTAGTCAATTTCCGACTGAATGGTGACGGCCTACTTGGCAGCTGACGAGACACTAATTTCGTGATTCATTGAACCCGGACTGTCGCCAAGCATCCACAAGAAGGCTTCTTCCAGTGTCGGATCGACGGCTTCCACAAGGTCTGCTCCGAATCGCTGTGCCAATTGTGTTTCCACTGCCGTCGCGGCGAGGACAATGTTGCAGTCCTTTGCGAATCGTTTCTCCACCACCTCTACGCCAAAGTCTTGGATGGGCTGAGGCACGCGGATCACGTACTTGTACAGAATTCCATTCAGGCTCGTCTTGATGTCGTGCGGCGTACCGACAGCAATCAGCCGTCCGCTCTTGAGTAGGCCGATGGAGTCCGATACGAGTTCAATCTCCCCCAACTGATGGCTAGCGATGAGGATGGTCTTGTTCTCGGAGCGTAGCTGGTAGACCATGTCGCGGATGGCGTTGACACCTTGCACATCAATCCCGTTGGTCGCTTCGTCGAACAGAAGAATCTGTGGTTCGTGGATGAGTGCTCTGGCAATGCCCAGCCGCTGCTTCATCCCTTGCGAATAGGCGCCAACCTTCTTCTTGCGTTCGTCCCACAGTTCAACAAAATCCAGCGTCGCCCTCACACGGTCCTTCAATCGTTTGCGCCCCAACCCGTACAACCTTCCCAAGAACATGAGGTTATCGAGCGCCGACATATGCGAGTAGAAGGCCATGTTGGCATAGACATGGCCGATCGCTGCCTTGATCTTGATCGGCTGCTTCGCCAAATCCATACCCAGCATCCTGATGCTGCCGCTGTTTGAGCGAATCAGGCCAGTCAGCATCTTGATCGTCGTCGTCTTTCCCGAGCCATTGGGCCCGAGCAACCCGAACACATGACCTTCGGGCACGGAAAACGTCACTTCATCGACAACCGCACGCTTGTCGTAGACCTTGGTCAGTTTCTCGACATCAATCGGCAGCATGGGACTAAACCTCCAACTTGCTTAGAACGCGGACATTGATCGCAAACAGCACCAGCCAAGCAACGACCAATCCAGCCAACTCCGGCCATGCTGCTGCAAGCGAGCGACGTATTGACGGCGGTGGATCCATCGCGGCAATCGGTGCAAACAGCTCCGCGGAGAAATTATGCCGGTCCTGAAGCAACTGCTGCGCCACTTCCCAGATCGCATGAACAGGGGAGATGAGGGCAACCCAGCGTTCGCGCTGGTAGTCAGCTTGGATCAGACCATGCAAGGCATCCTGGTGTGCAGCAAGGTTCATCATATATCGCGCCAGTTCCGGGCCGCCTATATCCGCCACTTCTTCGTCCGTCATGGACGGATTGCTCATTCCCTGGGGCGATGACAGGAATCGGTTGACAACCATCGGAGGACGTTGAAAACTGCTGTACTGGGCGTGGGCGGCACTCAAGAGATTGTCGCTGGAAACATAGATGCCAATGATGGCCAGCCCAACCATAATGCAAACCCATAGCGCTGAAGCCGAACGGCGGGATACCGCACTAATGAGGCTTCCCAACTGAACAAAGATGGATGTGTAGAAGCCTAGAACGAGAATGAAGACAGCACTACGTGTCACGTGTGCCGTTCCAATCTCATACTCTACCAGCAGCCCCCCGATGGCAAGTCCAAGCGCAATACCCAGCGATATAAGCGCCGTCACAGCAACCGAGTCGCCAATAACTCGGGAGATCCCTAACGCCGATCGAGGCACGGGCGCGCCGTAGAGGGTCTGAGCGACTCCGGTCTCCAATTCGCCACTGACTTCACACGCACTCAGCAACATTCCCACGAAAGGCAGGATGATAAAGAGCCACCGCGCCGTCAGCCGTAGCGGCAGCAAAGTTCCCCCGATAATCGGATAGCTGTGCAGATAGGCATAGTCGGTCGCTTTCCACACTTGAGTATGGACTGATCCCTTGTCCAAGGTCTGCACAGGAAGAGATACCGGGTTCCCTCCACTGGAGCGTTCGTAGGCACTAGCAAAACCCTCGGTCCTCTCGACTGCCGCCAAGAATCCCGACAGCAACAGCAGCATGCAAAGCACGGTCAACAGCAGAGCCGCGCCAGATGCGAGTCTCTTGGTCATGAAGAATGTCGTGAGGAAGACGAGCGGCTTCATGCTCATGCAGTCCCTTCTTCTCTGCAAAGGAAGGCAAATCCGCCAATAGCCAGCGAAATCATCGCGGCAATCGTCAGGGCGATCACTCCTCCTGCCACCCGATAGCCTCTTCCAGGCTTCTGCAAGCTGCCGCAATACATGCACCCCGGACGTGAATCCGGTGAGTAAGATTCCGTGATCCAGAAGATGGTCCGAATCGCGTTCGCGGGCGTATGTTGGATTGCACGGTCAATAGACCAAGCCAGATCCGTCGGCACCGCACCGCCTTCGATGTATTCGATGAATTCCTCTCGATGATTGGACGCGTAGGTTCTTCCGCTCATCTCCCTCAATGACGGCATCACACCCACCAGCACCATGATGAGCAACAAGCCTGCCATCAGCGACGTAACGCGCTTCGTGAACAGGACACCGAACGAGAGGCCGATGCCACCAAAGACAATCGCATACAGAAGGGAGTAGGAAAGAAGCAATGTCAGCAACTGAATCAACTGCCATGGATTCGGCATCGTCAGCAGGAGTAGAGTGCATCCGCCGATCCACGCCGCCGCACACACGAGCGCAAGCACAATGATCAATGCTACTGCGTGAGCAAGGTAGAAGGTGACTCGACGAATTGGGGCAGACAGTAGCGTCAAGACGGGCCCATCGCGGCGGGGAGAAAGGCTTGCACCAATGAGCAGGGCGATGAACGGTAGCGCCACCACAAGCAGCCCTTCCGGCGTTTCAATGGGCACATCGGATTCAAACGACGCCGATTCGGAGAACAACACCGACGCAGGATCGCGGAAGCTGGAGGGTGGAGGAAGGGCCGAGAATCGGTAGCCGTGGGCGAGCATTCCACGAGGTGTCATGTGCTCGATGAGCGCGTAGACGGGCTGAAACGAATTTACGTCTCCCTGAACAACGGCAATCCGTGTTCCCATCGTGACCATAGTCAATACAACCATGACACCGTACAGCACAGCAGTCGTTCTTCTCTGCAGAGTCGTCTTGAGCAAAGAGAGGATCACAGTCAGCAGTCTATGTCCCTGCATGTTGTAATCCTCCCGAACCCATCGATTTGGGGCTCAACCGAGCCTCAGACTCGGCAGCATCGAGGCAAGAGTCTGGGCCTCGCTCACAGGGGTGAGCGCAACGGTATCGTAGCAGTCACATTCCGAAGGGGAACAGCACAAGCCAGCTATGCTCGCGGTACAGTCATCTTTCTTCCAGGCATTCCCAACTACAGCCAACAATCACACAGCCATCCAGATTCATCCCAGACATAACCCTCACCCAAACAGTACCACCTGGTCCACTCCGTGAATGCGTACATGTATGGTACGCCCGGACATTTCAGAACTGGCGCCAAGCAGTAATCCCGTTCTTCGATGCAGGGCGTATACTCGCAGTATGGCTGCGGTCGGCAAGATGCAATCACGAGCATGCAGATACTCGCAGCTGCCAGGAGCCCAAGTACCACTACAATCAGTATTCGTCTATTCATCTGTCTTACCTGCCTATTCACCACC
>JAHITR010000009.1 GCA_018817505.1 Candidatus Bipolaricaulota bacterium
CACGTGGTCGTTGTCGTTTCTGAAGGAGCGGGCCAGGATCTGCTGCAAACGGCAGGCGAGGCCGTGCAGCGAGACGAGTCAGGGAATGCGCGCCTTCTCGACATCGGCTCCCATCTCAAACAACGTATCGCTGCTGCGTTGCGGCTGCAGAGCATTCAACACACGATCAAGTACATCGATCCAAGCTATCTCATTCGAAGCACGACAGCGAATCCAAGTGATTCGGTTTACTCATCCGATTTGGCGCGAAACGCTGTCCATGCCGGAATGGCCGGGCGTAGCGGACTGCTCGTAGGGTACTGGAATGGAGAATATACGCACGTCCCCCTCCGGGAGGTCGTCAAACAGACTCGGGTGATCGATGTCGAGGGAGATCTCTGGCACTCCGTTCTGGAATGCACGGGGCAACCTCCACTTTGGGGAACAGGCTAGCCCCAGGTTGTGTGTCTGCTTCTCCCATGATCCGGCTGCAGAGGTGAATTCTTCTTTCTAGACAGCTTCCCCTTTCACAGGGGCGCTTTCCACGAGCAGCAAAATCGCCGGACCCTGACAAGTGTCCCTCAGGGATGCGTTTGATCTGAGAAATACCTCTGTGGATGGGATATCCTGGGGTGTTCTAAGCCAGAATGATACCGGAGGTTGTCCCGATGAAACCAACACTGATTGGCATCTTCTTTCTATCCACGCTTGCGCTGTCGTTGTCTTGCCTCGCCCGCGATGAGCCGACGTTTTTCGTCACGGAATTAGATGTTGGGACATCGCCCAGTATGAGCTCAGAAATGGGCGATCTGGATGGCGATGGGGATTTGGACGTGCTTATCATCCGCAAGCTCCGCCCAGCGGCCATCTTTCTCAACGATGGATTCGGCGCATTCTTGCTGAGTGACCAGCCGCTTCCATCGCTCCATCTGACGGATGCGGGCATTGCCGATCTGGATGGCGATGGCAATCTCGACATTGTGCTCATTCAGTATGGAGGCCCCAATCTTGTCCTTCTCAATGTGGGTAGAGGCCGCTTCCCGACCATCCATCAGGAGATCGGCAGCGGACCGAGCATGGGGGTCGAGATCGGAGATCTGGATAGCGACGGAGACTGCGACCTGTTCATTGTGGACTACGAAGGAGCCGTGACTCTGTGGTTTAACGATGGCATGGGTCATTTCGAGGCATCGACTCAGGAATTCGAGTCCGCCAACAATCGTAAATTCGCATTGGGCGATCTGGACAATGATGGCGATCTCGATGCCGTAGTGCCCAGGGATTTCAGCGAATCCTCGGTTGTTCTATTGAATGACGGGACCGGACGATTCGACGTGTCCGACAGCGGGCTTCAAACTTCCGGGGCAAATGGCATCAATGCTTCGCTAGGCGATATCGATGGCGATGGCGACTTGGATCTCTTGCACAACTGCCACGGTTGTGCAGACACCCTCTGGATCAATGATGGCTCTGGAAGATTCACCGATTCAGGCCAATTGCTGTCGACAGGGTGGAGCTACGATTCGGCGTTTGCCGATCTCGACCTTGACGGCGACCTGGACATCCTGATTGCCAACAGCAACATTCAGGATCAAGTCTGGCTCAATGACGGGACCGGTGTGTTTGCTCAAGCCGAGACGACTCCCAGACAGCGAGGCTCGACGACCCTGGTCGTGGGCGACTTCGATGCGGACGGCGATGTGGACGCATTCTTTGCTGCGTACAGCGCTCGGGAAATCGTGTGGCTCAACGACACGAAAGCGGCTCCAGAGTAGCCCTTGCCAAGACGCGCCAATCAGCAGGAGCGCCCGTTGGCGGTCACAGGCGCCAGAAGGTAAACTTGGCCTGACGCCAATATGCGGCTACCCAGCCACGTGCCGACGAGCAGCTATCGCCCGTGAAGATGCTGCTGCTTCGTCTCCATTCATCGGAACAATGTCTCATCACGTTCCAAAGGACACTCCATTGAACAAACAAGAGATCCAATCTATCGTGGATAATGAGTACAAGGTTCCCGCAAACGGGAATCTTGACGAGCTAACATCGCAGCTTGTCGATCGCCTCTCGTCGATCGACGCGGACACTCGAGAGAACAGTACCGAAATCCTCTGGCAGTGGGGGATGACCGGGCAATACAACGACAGCCAACTTATCGATCTGGGCGATCAAATGGCCGCAAGTCTTGCCGTCGGACTAGGAGAATCAGGCACAGATACTGTGTTCTTGCGGGCATTTTCTGCTCTCGTGCTGGCCATGGTGGTCATTGTCGATCAACGCTGTGAGCTTGGACTCTGCGAAGGCAGGAAGGCATTCCTGACGCAAGAGAAAACCCTGGAATGGTATGATCGCACCCTCGCTTCTTTTGAAGGAGAGGTAGATCGCCGTGGATTCGTGCAAGGGGCTGGCTGGGCGCACGCTGTCGCCCATCTATCGGATGCTTTGCGCGATTTTGCGCGTAGCCGACACGTGGATGCACAACAGCTGAAGCGAATGCTGCAGGTTGTGGCTGCAAAGATGACCCAGCCTAGCCATGCAGTCTATTCGTTTGACGAGGACAATCGTGTTGTTCAGGCCGTGATGAACGTGTTGCGTCGAGATCTCATCCCCCTCCCAGTTCTTGATCAGTGGCTGGAGACCATGGCCCACACATCAGACGGAGGTCGTTGGACTGACGTTGTTTCCATGGAAGGATGTGACGAGCAGATCAACAATGCTCGTCTCAACTTGCGCAGTTTCCTTCGTAGCCTCTATTTTCAGCTGCTCATCGGATCGCGTAGCCACCTCTCCAAGGTGTTTCCCGACTACTATGCACGGCCCATTCCTCATCGTGAGGCATTGATGGCGGGCATCGTCGAGGTACTCAAGAAAATGGACAAGTACTTCTATATCAAAGAGGACTGATCCCCATCGATGGAAGGCTGTATTCGACGACGATGCAGCCTTCCGTAGTTTGGGAGCGAACCGTTGCCTAAACTCACAAGCAACGCCATGCTCAGTCTCGCGTTAGGTTCTGAACACACGCTGGCGATAGAATTTCAACTCGTCAATTGAGGACCGTATGTCATCCATGGCGCGATGACGCACGCCCTTGTCAAGTCGCTCCAAGGTCCCCGGATACCAGCGCGCAACCAACTCGTTAATGGTGCTGACATCGAGGTTGCGATGACTCAGGTGGTCGCTCAATTCCGGCATGTACCTCATGAGAAACCGACGATCAAGCAGGATGGAATTCCCGCAAAGAGGGGACGTTTTACGATGGGTGTGTTTGCGGATGAAGATCAACGTCTGCTGCTCAGCTTCCTGCAGAGAGATGTCTGACGCTCGCGATGCCTCAAGCAATCCTGACGGGCCATGTTGTTGCTCGCACCACGGATCAAGATGCTGCAGCACCTCATCGGGGTGATAGATGATCAGCGTCGGCCCCTCGCCAAGAACATTGAGATCCTTGTCTGTAACGACGGAGGCGATTTCAAGAATCACGCGCTTGCCGACGCTTAGCCCGGTAGTTTCCAAGTCGATCCAAACGAGATTGCTGCTGTCCCGAGACATGGGTTGGCCATCCTTCCTGCGAAAACCTTACTCCACAAACCTCAGCGGAACCATGGCTTGAGAGCGACCTCATACAGGTTTCTTGAGGAACAGATCTAGCTTCGATAGTGCTTCAGGAAAACTCTGTCGGCCGAAGCCGATTCGGAAATGATGGTTCGGATCATCGAATAGGGATCCAGGAAGCAAAAGGACACTGGCCTCTTTAACGAGGACGCGCGTGAAGTCATCGATGTTGCCTCCTAACCATTTTGGGAAGGCAATGGCACCAGCTTTGGGTCTAATCCAAGAAAAGACTTCGGCGTGTTTTTCGAAGAAGGCATCCAGAAGTGTCAGGTTCGAGCGGATGATCTCCAGATTGCGGGCAACCAACAATCGCCGGTGGCGCAGTGCCAGTGTAGCCAACCACTCACTCGGCGCGCTGCAGCAGATGGTGGTGTAGTCTTTCATTTCAACAACACGTTGGAGTACGTCTGCATTCCTGGTTGCCAGCCAACCAATGCGCAATCCGGGCAATCCGTAGGTTTTTGACATGACGCCGAGAGAAATGGCGTGCGGACCCAGATCGCACGCAGCTGGAAGGCGATCGCCCGGGTCGTATTCGGACTCTCGATAGACCTCATCGCACAGTAGCAGGATGTCGTTGTCTCGTGCGATGTCGCTGACTTGAAGGAATTCGCTCTGAGACATCAGATAGCCCGTCGGATTGTGAGGTAGATTGACGACGATGAGCTTCGTACGATCGCAGATCATATTGCGCAGCTCATCCAGATCGAGAGCCCACTCATTGGCCTCTTGTGCTCTCCACAAGGCGACCTCGCACCCGATGGTTCGCGCAATCTCAGCCAGCGATTGATAGCAGGGCGAGTGAACGATGATGTGATCGCCAGACTCAAGGACAGCATTCATCAGCGTGAAAATCGCCTCTTCAGCTCCTGCATGGACAAGGATGTCGCTGGGAACCATTGTTTCGTACAAGCTACAAATGGCTTCGCGCAGCAGCGGGCTGCCATTGGATTCCGTATAGCCCAGCCAATGGCTGTGAAATTGGGTTTCGGCGCCAGGCTCTAGAGCCAGCAACTCGGCAATGGACATCGATTCGCAGTCTGACCCACAGAGCAAATGCTCGACATTGAACTCGTAGTCAGCGAAGAATCGCTCCAGTTTGAACCGTGGAATCCTCATCGTCCTCACTCCTTCGAACCGTAAGGAGCTGGTGATGAATGCATGAACACGAGACTACAGCACGTCACAGCGCCCTCAGCCTTGGCCAATTCCGATAAATCAACTGGCTCGATACGGATCCCTCTCTTGCTCAAGCGTTCTGCTGTTCGGGGAAAGGCAACGGGATAGATGACGGCTTCTCCGATGAGCAGGCCGTTGGCGGCGAACGTTTCCTCAGGGTGAATCTCGATGATCTCATAGTGCTCGAACGCGCGGACATCGATCCAAGATGGATTGACCAAGACCGTGCTTGCAGACACAGTCGTCACAGCCGATTTCAGATG
>JAHITR010000010.1 GCA_018817505.1 Candidatus Bipolaricaulota bacterium
CTTGGCCTACATCTGGCATAGCTTCCGGCGACGGCGAGTGTCTACGACCTAGGAGTCCTCTATGACTGCCCAACGCACGCTCATGAAGAAGTGGATTCCCTCCCTGCTGGCGGCAGCTGGGATGCTGATCACGCTCATTGTCCTTGCCTCAAATGGGACGGCAATGAACTCCATTCAACGACTGCTTGCTCTGATTTCGTCAGCCATCCTCAACGTGCTGGGACAGAACACGGAGGTCATTGGAACAACGGTTCAGTCGAGCGTGTTTGGCATTTCTGTAGTCACCGCATGTACGGGCATCTTCATCACCGGGCTGTTCCTGATTGCCGTGGCTGCGTTGCCGACTCGTTGGATGGCAAAGCTGATCGGTGCAGGCATTGGCATTGGCGGCATCTTCCTGGTGAACATCGTTCGCCTGGTCAGCCTGTACTTCATTGGCGTTCATTGGCCAAGTTTCCTTGAACAGGCGCATCAACTGATTTGGCAGTCGTTGCTCATTGTCGTTGCCGTGTCTCTGTGGCTTCTCTGGGCAGGGAGGTGGGCCTATGTCCCGCGCTCGAACTAGATCATTGAATCCATGGGCGGCCTTGTTGCTGCGTTTCGTCGGCATCTTTGTGGCCGTACTCATCCTGCTTGCACTGGCCTGGCCCGTGGTGGCTCCGGCGATCACTCAATTGGCGACTCAGGTAGCGCGCATAGGGTTTCACATCATTGAGTCGCCCCATGTGTCGGTACTAGAAGCGCGCGGCGACGAACTGTGGGTGCATCGCATCGTCGGCCCCGGGCAGATAAAGCCGTTCACGTGGTTCGATCGATACACGTTCTTCGCCTTGATTCCGCTTGTTGCGCTGTTTGTGGCAACACCGGGATTGGGATGGCGCAAGCGAATCGCGCGATTGGCATTCAGCCTGATCACTTTATTCCTGATTCAAACGAGCTACGTCGTGGTGTCGGTTCAGCTGACGTATGCGGCTATCGGCCTGACCTCGGTTGGGGCCTTGGCTGCTCGCATGCTGGGAGGGTGGCAAGTCTTCGTTCGTGTGCTCTGGGAGGCAGCGCCATTGGCTCTTTGGGTCGCATCTACCGCCAGCACGTGGGCGCTCCAACTGCGAAATTTGCGTGAGAAACAGAACCGCAGCGACGTTCGAGCAAATAAAATCGAGATTTTAGGAATCGAAGCAAGAAAAGGATGGGAATCGTGAAAGCAAGATGGACGGTAGCCGCATTCATCACCGTTTTGTTCATCGCTGCTTCGGTTCTCGTGGTTTGGGCGTCGGACGCGCAGATGTATTTTTCATCCGACAAGAACGGCGAGAATCGCATAACGCAGGTTCAGGAAGGCGATGAGATCTGGATCGTAGTTATCGATTCGGATGAAGATAATGATTGCGATGTGCGCGACAAGGTGTGGACAGACATCAAGGTCATGGACACCAAGACGGGTGCGCACATCGTTTGGAAGAGCTACATCGATGTCAATGGCATTGATAACACCGGCGATGGCATCGGAGACAACATATTCCGTGGCGAAGTCGGATACACACCTCATAAGGGCCATTGGCCTGGCGCCTCCGCTGGCTGGCTTGGCGAGGATTACCTTGAAGAGACCAGCAACAGCACAGGTGTCTTTGTTAGCAGCCGCCCATTCAAGATTGGAACGCGCGTCGCGTTCGATGATGGAGGCCAAAATCAAGCCCACATCGTTGGCCCCTATACAGGTGCCATTGGCGGCGTTATCGAGCCGACGGATTTCGAATGGGGTGGCTATCTTTACGCCGATGGCGATGGCGATGATCATGGTGATGATCGTATTTGGGTGAATTTCGAGCAGAATTTCGTTGTATCAACGAATCTCGGAACGGAGTTCCCCCGAGGTGACGCCTACGCTCCTCCAGGGGATGTGGGCGGTGGTCATGATGCTCAGACGGATTACATTCTCGGTCGATTTGAAAATATGGACACGCTGATCGGTTTGTACATCGATCAGAATGACCGTTCAGACACGGCATTGGCGATGCTCAAGATTATTGATACCGAAGCGACGTTGGAATGGGGTCGCGAAGTTTACAAAGACGCCAATGAAGCGGCCCTGATTCGTATCACGGATCCCGACGAGAATCTTAACTGCAATGCTGCTGAGATGGTTCCTGTGTTCGTGATTGTCAATCCTGGATCGTGGAATCCTATTGGGGATCAAACCAGTGCCAATGACTTTTGTATGCTGAAGCGCTACGGTGGCGTCAAGAATGCTGATGGAGATGTTCCGCTGGTGGCTGAACGAGTACCGATTGTCTGGTACAGCATCTATGATTCAGGCTTCGTCGTCGATCTAGCGGGGAAGAATAGCAATCAGCCAAACGAACGAGGAAGCTTCTATATCCACTA
>JAHITR010000011.1 GCA_018817505.1 Candidatus Bipolaricaulota bacterium
CCTAGAGCGGCTCGGATGGTCGTTGCGCCGAGCGACGTCGGGAGGGGTGCGGCACGAAGCGGCGTCAGGCAATAGCCGGTCCATCGACTAGGATCCGCTACGATGACATGAGGAACCGCAGCGACTACCTGCTCCTTAAGAAGATCGCGCGTGGCTTGCGGAAGTCCTGGTGCTTGGGCGAGATACGCGACGTACTCAAGATCGCTGCCTCCTCCCGTTCCCAGCACAGGCAGTTCACTGATGGCCTGAATCGTCGAATCAGTCAGTTGTTCGAGCAACTCACGGGGCATGAGTGCTGCATAGGCGTGTAGCGAACCCAGGATGAGCACACGAGGAATGATCGCAAACCCGTCAAACGTGTTTGCCAAGCTCCCCTGCTCGTCGTGCCACCACGGCGCATGGGGAGAGGCATTCACAGTCTCTGGAACAGCGCGCCAAACAAGCGCCTTGCGATCGAGCGTCTTGAGCAAATAGTCGACGGCCCCTGGCACCAGAGCGTCGCCTTCGGAGCAATCCAGCTCGGCGATGAGTCGAAGGGCGATTCCCGTAGCCAGAGCAGATGAACTGGGCGTGTGGACATCTGGCTCCAGCGCGTGACCGAATCCTCCGTCCGCATTTCGGAAATGCAGCAGTTCGTCGATGACGGCTGCCTCGTCCCCAGCGTTGAAAGAATACTCGTACAACGCCCTCTCCAGCGGACGCGCCCGCATTCTGAGGAAGGCGACAGCGCGCTCGAACTGGTCTGACGGCAGTTGCTTCATGTGATCCCTCCTGTCGGCAGTGACAGAATACCCATTTTCACTCCGCCCCGTTGCCCCTGCGGACGTGCTTGATGCTCTATTGGCTGTGCTGTGCAAGGACCGTTGACTCCTTCCTGCCCGTCAGCGTGCGCGGCCCCCAGGTAGCAATGACGAGAATGGCCACAAGGGTCGCGATCGATCCGGTAATGCGTGGATCGTAGGCCGACCGTTGAACTGGGAACAGTTGCCAACTGAGATTGCCCGACGCGTGGAAGAGGGCGGCTACGAATACGCTGCGCCCGGTGTTGTTGAAGATCCAGACAATGAGGATACGGGACGACACCAAATAAAGGCATTGCCAACCGATCCAGGAGAGCGATCGATCGGCTTGAAGGAAGGGGATGATGTGCCAGCCCGCCCAGATGAGGCCAAGCACGATCCCTGCGCCAAGGGCCTGGATTCGTCGCTCCATTTGCCCGACGGCATATCCCATCCAACCCAGCTCCTCTGCCAATGCGGACAAGAAGAATACCAGGGCCAGCAACGCCGCTCCGCCCAACTGATGTGTCGGCAGCGACACGCCCATCCAAAGCATCACTGCATAGGAAATTGCGAACAATCCCGGCTTCAGCAAAGCTGCCGGGATGAGCCACAACAGCGAACCTAGCCGGTGGACGTCCGCGGAGCGCTTGCGCAGCCGACTGACTCCTTGGATACCGTGCTGTCGGTAGCTGAGGATGACTGCTGCCGTCACTGGGCAGACGACCATGAGAGCACTGACCGGAAGTCCGGGCATCAACTGACTGGGAAACAGGCTGCCAGCCACAACGGGAGTGTTAGGGCGAAAGCCGACAAGAAGAACGGCATCAGCCGACGATTCGATTGCCCGCTGCCTTGGACAGCGACTGTACGATCAACCATGGTGTAGCTCCTCTACGAGGAAGCATTGATTTGTTAGTACGAGTGTAAGAACGTACGACATACGTAGAATTGATTGCAATCGACGGTTTGTCAAGAAGAATGCGAGTGTACATAGTCTGATATGACCATCCGGTGTGCGTTTCAACTACTCCATCGCGCAGCCTGGCGAGTTGCGAACGCGATTGCTTCGAGATATATTGTTCGCAATCCGTACATTGCGCGGCAAGGCTTACTGCTTGAACGCAGGTCGCCAAGGAGGGTGGAATGAGCACATCCAACGCATTCCCGCAAGAGCGAATCGACGCCGTGCGTCAGGTCGTTCAGCGGGCTTGGCTCAAGCTGCAGATGGAGTATGAAGACATCTCAGACGGCTGCATCGCCATGTCGATCTCTGACAAACAGGTCCTCACCATGGTCGCTGCCCATCGCGATATCATCCTTCGCGATATTCGCGAAGTGTTGGGCATGCCCAACAGCACACTGACCGGCGCGATCGACCGGCTAGAGAACCGCGGACTCGTCAAACGCACCCTCACCAAAAGGGATCGCCGATCCTTTGGTTTGGAACTGACCGACGGCGGAAAAGCATATGTAGCCCTCCAGAATCAAGCTGAAAACGATCTGGCCATTCGAATCTTGCAGGCACTCGGCTCGGAGGGGGATCAAGAGACTTTTATTGCCGTTCTTTCCCGAGTGATTGCCGGATTGGGGAAGGGATAGCGTGTTTCGCGTGATCCCAGGCAATTGGCGACAAGTAGCTCCGTCGCTCATTTCAGCCGTTCGCATGCTTCTGCTCCCGCTCGTTTGGCACTCTTGGAGACATGGCCAGTTCGCGGTATCGATGGCTCTGTATGCGATCGCCGCACTGTCTGATTGTGTCGACGGTGTGGCTGCCAGGCGGCTCGGCACTGCGTCGGCATTGGGTGCTTTCTTTGACACCCTCTCGGACATTGTCTTCCTGCTGACGCTGCTGCTACTCCTCGGTCTTGACGGCGTCGTACCCATCTGGCTGTTTCTCGCTCCACTCGCAGCGGCCATCGCCTTCTTCGCCACTTCCCAAGGGACGCGCTTGCAGTACGATCCCATTGGCAAGCACTTTGGTGGCGCACTCTACGCTCTCATCGCGATTTTGCTCTATGGATCTGGAGCGTCGTTGGGCCTCGTCGCATCCATGCTAATCTGCGCCTATAGCGCGCTCGTGGTCGGAAATCGATTTCGTTTGCGCAGAACTGCAAGGATCACATCGTGAAAACCCTCTGTCTAGATGATGCGGGAGCCCAAGTTGTCGCCGATAGCGTCAAGCCCTCTCTCTCCTTCTGGGGGCCACGCAAGGTGGCTCGCTTCCGGTTTTGATTCCTCCAACCCTCGCAAGTTAATATTTGCTTAAGCGGATATCATCGCGGTGATATGTCAACCAGTTGCGACCGCTGAAAGACAGTTGGGCGGCAGCGCTCAGTTATGCCAGGCGACTCATCGACATGGCGCGGCGCGAACATCGGTATGAGCACGAGATTGGCAAGATGTCAAGAATCCTGGAGGCGCCGAGATGAGTCTGACTCGCAATAAAGGCGGATGGCTTCTACTGATGAGCATGTTCGTCGCGATCGCATTTGCGCCAGCCCTTTACGCCGGACAAACGGCATCCGAAGGCGACCCTGTGCCCTCGGGAATCCTAGCATTCAGTTCTTCTCGCACGGGAAATGCCGACATCTATATTATCAATGCCGACGGAACAGGCCTTGTTCGCATCACGACCAGCCGCGCTCATGAATCCGAACCCGCTTGGTCTCCAGACGGTAGCCGCTTTGTCTATGAATCCGAACGCTCAGGTCGCTGGATGCTATTCACGTCAACTCAATATGGCGAAGAGGAAACGCAGCTGACAACCTGGACGAGTTGGAGCGCTGCATGGTCTCCTGATGGACAATGGATTGCCTATACTACAGGAACGGCCATAGGCATGATTTCCTCATCAAGCGAAGATAACCAGATCCTCGCGCAGGGTGGCCGTTGTGGACTTCCAGCGTGGTCGCCGAATGGCCAATCTCTTGCCTTCTACTCATCAAGAGAGGGGAACGAGGAGATCTACATTCTACGTCTGGAAGATGGTGTGATTAGCCGGGTAACAGACAACCCCGCCAAGGATTTCGCAGCAAGCTGGTCTCCAGATGGTGAAAGACTTGTCTTCGCATCCGAGCGTGATGGCGACTTGGAAATCTATACCATCCGGATTGATGGCTCTGACTTGATTCAGCTCACCCACAACGACGTCGTGGACATGTTGCCTGCTTGGTCACCCGACGGAGAATGGATCGCATTTGTCTCTGAAAGGGACGGCAATCCTGAGATCTACATCACCAGTCCTGATGGTGCGCAAACGTTTCGTGTTACGGATAGTCCCGGTGACAACCTGTACCCCGCTTGGAAGCCCATCGACGACAACGAGTGAGCCCCAAATTTCTGTCACGTAACGGATATCAACGCATCGTTCACAAGTGCGCGGCTCTCATCAATTGGATCGCTTCTCAATGACTTGTGAGCAGACACGACACCGCAAGCCTCTCCCCTGAAACAGACACGTGGCTGTCTACTGCTTTTCACATCTAGGTAGGCTTTGGATGGTAAGTCGGCAGTTTCCATGGGAAGCACAACGGAATTCGGGAGAAGAGTCCATATGAAAGAGCTTGCAGGTTTGCGGAATTGCACACAACACAGAAACACGAGGGCAATTGTCGTGGGATTGACAACCATCCTCGTCTGGGTTACAGCGGGATTGGCATGTTTCGCGGGCTGGTCCGACCTTCCCGATAATCTGCATGCAGTGATGCCGATTCTTCACCACGAGCCGGTCGAGAACTCAGCAGCGACCGTGTTGTTGATGGACAGCTGTGAGATGGCATTTCGGAACCTGTACCGAAATTCCCATTGGACGACTGACGAAGTCACCAGCTACTGGGAGCGAATTCAAGCAACATGCAATGAGAAGTGGGGCAGCACATCCCATGTACTGTATCTGATGGTGGTCCCCACCATCGGACGCGAAGGGGAAGCTGCCTGGTGGCCGTGGAATTTGATCGTCACTCAGGACAAACACAGCTACGCCATCAGCCTCAGCGACTCCATCGTTGGGCTTTCGAAAGCATTCCAAGGGCGCGTCTTTAGTACGATGGACGGACTCATTCGCATCCCCGACCAGATAGACGTCCGCCGCCCGTTCCAGATCAACTACGCGATCACCGAAGTCACCATCGGCCCGTTCTAGATCCCGAGCGCATCAATACCTGGATCGAGTCGTGAATGAATGAGAAGTGCTCGTCGGAGTTTTGGGGACACAACACTTAATTGGAACTTGAACTCGACGAACATCGCATGGCGACCCCGAAACCCTACGAAACGACGTGCAACCGACCGAGGTCGCGTCCTCTCCAGGCGAACCAGATTGTGCCTAGCAGTCCGAATCCGAAGGCGACGAACAAGTTCACCTCGGGCCGCAACGCCCACAGGAACGCCCCGCCGAACGCGGCGACGGACACGATCGTATCGCGGACGAGATAGTAGAGCCCAAACATCCCCGCTTTCCGGTCTTCTGGAGCAAGATCCATGATCAGCGCCTTGCGAGTCGGCTCACCAAACTCCTTTAGCCCACGTAGCACAAACGCTAGCACGAGGATGCCGAACGAGTGGGAGAAGAAGAGAACCAGCGGAAACGCAGTGAAGAAGGCAAACGTCATGATCACAAACGGCTTCTTGTGACTTCGATCCGCGAAATAGGCAACCGGGATGTAGATCAAGATCGCGGTCACCATCTCGACGGTTCGCAACACACCGAATTGCAGGGCGGTGACCGGGCCAGGTGCCGTAGCGGTACCAACGGCCCAGATGACGACGAACGCGTAGGGGATCTGCTCGCAGAAACGCACCAGAATGTCAGCGACCAGCAGTTGTCGTAGCTCTGGACACATCTCGCGCCACAGTCGCCATGGTCTGCTCTCCGCGCGGAGGGTCATCCGCACGGCGCGAGGCGGATCGGGCTCGATGAGAACTTGCTGAAGGACGAGTGACACACCAGCGAAGAACAGGGCGGCGACAAACGCCATGCGCACTCCCACCTCGACACCGAGTGCGGCGATGAGGGCACCGCCAAGAATCGGACCGAGGGCCATCGGCACCCGTCGGACGAGGGAGTGCATCGACACACCCATCGTTCGCTTGTCCTTTGGCAGAACGCGTGCGACAAGCCCCATGGTGGCAGGTAGTGAAATGGCCGTCCAGGAAAGAAACAGCACCGCTCCCCCCATGACTGCAATCCAAGACGGAATCAGGATGACCAGAAGGAACCCGGACATCGCCACAAGATTGAACAGAAGAAGCGACCGTTTGGTACCGAGACGGTCTGCGGCATAGCCACCGGGGAACGAGTACAAGGCACCAAGCAGATTATCCAATGCGTTCAACGCGCCGACAGAGATGAACCCACCGCCCAGTGACATCAGGTACAGGGGCAGGAACTGCTCAGCCATGTGTTCGCCCAAGCCAACGAGAACGACCATTCCGAGAAGCCCGACGATGCTACGGCGCAATCCAAGGAATGATGCAGCGCGTCTCAAGATGTCAGGAACACGTCTAGCTTGCACCATGTTTGACGACTTCCAGCCGACACCAGGCATACAAGGCATCGTACACCTCGAACTGGTGCGAGAGGTTCTCCATATCGTCGGGGAATCGAAGACTGTTGCCCACTGCAATTGCCTCAAGTCCTGAAGCGATCGGATCGGTATCCATGCGGTTGGTGTCTGCGGCATTGACGATCTTTGCCAGCCGAGCCAGTGCCTTATCCTTTAGCGCGTACTTCTCGATAATCGCATTGAACGAGCATTGATCCCCGCGATGGCCAAGCTCGACGCCAGGCGCGTCAAATGGGATGGCCTCCTCCCGCGTTGCAGCCGCTTGCACCTCTGAGGCGGGAACGAACAAGAATTCGGCGTCGCTATCGACGAACCGAAGGATCAGCCAGGGACAAGCCACACGATCCACATGAACATGAGACCGGGTTACCCACTTCATAAGTTCTCCTCCAAAGCCAGGCGCATTGCCTGATGCAGGCCCATGATATCCGATGGGGAGGCCGTGGATGGCACAACTCTGAAATTCCCCGAGTATTCAACAACCCTGATCTTCAGGAAGATTTGGAACCTGTACTTCAGGAACGCGACTCGGAGCTTCAAAATGCAAAGGGTTCTTTGCAGGGGCAGATCCAGCTGCAAAGCATGCAGAAGGCAGGGTGTGACCCTAGAGATTCTATGCGGATTGCACTAAGTACGACTTCACAGTGATTAAGAAAATCCAGCATTTTTGGGGAACGTTTTCCCGAGCTTGAAATCACCGAGACCGCGCGTTTGCCCAGAGCGTTCACTTTGACCTTCGTCTTTTGTAACACACTGCCTGGATTTGTCGACAGTCCTAAGTAGCCCATAATTAATAGCGCCTCCCTTGGATTGAGGAGGGCAACGAGGTTGACGGTACGCAGCTTCATTGAGGAGGTGGGGCCATGAAGGGTAAATCGTTGGTTGTGGGTGTTCTCTGTATCGCAGTCCTCTCTGTTTCCGGATCGGCATTCGCACCGTACTGGCATCTCACCATGAATCTTGGCGCACTCGAAGGGGCAGGCTTCTCTGAGGGACAAGCGTGGATGCTGGCGTATTTCGACGTTGAGGTGGACATTGCCACCGAAATCCCGATGGTGCTATGCCAGTTTCCAGTGCGGTGGCCCACATCGAACTATGTCTGCCCGAACGTAGGTCGGATCTATGGCGAGGGGTATGATCCCTGCGCCCCAGGCGGCTGGTTCGACGATTGGTGCGAGTACTGCCTCCCGTTTCACTGCCCCGGTGTGCGGCCGGCTCACGGTCTTGCCGAGGTAATTCAGGAATGGCGGCTGGAGTCGATGCAGGGTGCGATGCACTACATGGCTGGGGAGCGGTCCTACGATTGGCTCCAGCGCGTCGGGCACATGTTGCATGCCATGCAAGACTTCTACGCGCACTCGAATTGGATTGAGGTCTTCCACTGGAACCTTGGCTTCCCATTCGGATCCATCCCTTCGTACACCAGTTTCATGAGATCCCAACGCGGAGAGAGACTGAACCTCATCCTGCTCGATCACGCAAACGGCAATGAGAGCGAGGCGATGCGCCTGTACGACATCCTGAACGAGACGCTTGTCGTAGAGAACCACGATCTCTGGAACAAAGACAGCAATGACTGGAACGACAACTGTTACGGAGAAGGAAGTGGCGAACACCATCGGGATGATGATGGACACACGGTCGTTGACTTCCATGCAGAAGCCGTCCGTGTGGCGAGTGCTGACACCTATCAGCTCGGAGTGCGGATTCGTAACAACATCGTCAATCATCCAGAGTTTGGACAGGCGGTATGGGCGATGCTTTTCGGCTGCGTTGAGGAGATGGCAGCCTACGACCGGGTCTCGTACGAAGACTTTCTCGACACGTACCAGGACGCCATCGGCCGAGTGGAGACCTATGCCGGGATTATCGGGATATGGGAGTGATGATGAGTTCAACAAGGAGGATCAACATGCACAGGATCATCAGTAAAGTGGGGCGAACGCTCGCTGTCCTGGCTGGTGTGACCGGCACTCTCACCCTGCTTGGGGCAGCATCACTGGATGGAATCATGCCCGGAACCCGCGTCGCAGGCACGCACCCCGAGGCCATCTTGACTGTGGTCAATGAAAGCGGCGCGGGAGACGCGCTGCGTGCACGCAACGATGGCTCTGGATCAGCGATCGCAGCTTGGAGCGCTTCAGGCTACGGAATCCACGCCTTGGCCGATGCTGCCAACCGCAGCGCCGTCATCGGACTCGGCACTGCCGCGATCGGCGTCAACGGACGAAGTGACACGAACGACGGCGTGGTAGGTGTAACCCAGGCTGCAGGCAAGAGTGGGGTATGGGGACACAGCCTTGCCGGAATTGGTGTCACGGGATCTAGCGACAGCAATGACGGCGTTGTCGGCGTCTCCCAAGCGGCTAACAGAAGCGGCATCTTCGGTTCAAACGACCGAGGTGTCGGCATCACCGCCCAGAGCCTAAGTGGTACCGCACTGTACGTGCGTGGGACCTCGATCTTCGAGCGCTATGCCAGCTTCCAGGGAGGCCACGGCGATCTATCAGAGAACTACCGTGCTGAGGAGCCACTTGGGGCGGGGGATGTTGTGACGATTTCGTCGACAGGCGGCCTGCTGCTCACGCTCGCACGAACCGCTGATAATACGGCCGTCGCCGGCGTGGTCGCCACCGACCCTTCGCTGCGTTTGGCTGGCGGCATCCCCGATGGAGAGAGCGTTCCGCTGGCGATTGCTGGCCGTGTGTTATGCAAGGTCGACGCGAGCCTCGGAGCCATCGCCCCTGGCGACCTCCTGACTACCTCGCCGACCCCCGGTCACGCCATGCGGGCAACACCCATCAACATCGGAGATGTGGAGTTCTATCGACCGGGAACGATCCTAGGAAAGGCGCTTGAGGCGTGCGAGGAGGGAACGAGCCTCATTCAGATTCTGATTACGCTCCAGTGACGTGTGTCCTACGCGACAAGGCTCAGTACTCTCGACAGTGTGTTCTGCGGGAGTGTGCTCGGATGCAGGGATCGGATTGCCCCCCATCCCTACCGCAGCAGTTGCTGTGCGTGAAGTAGAGCTTGAAGCGGCAACACGTTTGGGTGAGAAGCCTGCAAACTCTCGATGGACAGCCAAACTAGCGAGGCTCATAGCGCAGAATCCCGCACAAAGGGATTCTACGGAACTTGCGCCAATCATTGGGTTTCTCACTGCGTATCAGGCTGTCCACGATCTGCATGGGGCCCGCATGGCAAACGACCAATGTGTTGCCATCATAGGCAGAGACCGCTGCCACGCCGTCAACAACTCGCCTAACAAATTCCTCAAATGGCTCAGCTTGTGGAATGGCTGCATCAAGCAGGAGCTCACCGTCTGGACCAAAGAGGTGTGGAAAGGCCATTCGCTGTTGTGCCCGTGATTCGCTCTGCAGCATCCCCTCATTGCGTTCCGCGAATCGCGACTCAACGACAGGCGCTGCCAGCGCCAATTCCGAAGCAATGACCTGGGCCGACGCCAAAGCCCTTCCAAGCGGCGATGAAACCACTGTACAGATCGATTCCATTCTCAGCTCGTAGGCGCACCTCACGGCCTGTTCTCTGCCCCGATCGGTCAGCGGCGAATCAAGTTGACCTTGAGTCAATCC
>JAHITR010000068.1 GCA_018817505.1 Candidatus Bipolaricaulota bacterium
CCAGCACACTGCCCCGTCAGCGATGGGGCGTGACTCCCACCCGTGTGTCCGGTCCAATCGCAATGTCAGAATCGCCGGATCCCCCTCCGTGTTCCAGATCCTTTGAGAGCGCTGGAATACGGATCTATACTGCACATCCAGAAAAGTCCTCTCCAACAATGATGTCCATCACCACATAGCAACGTATGAACGCGTTCTACATTCAGTCCCCCAGGCTCCAGAAGAATTGATGGGACATCCGTCTGCCTCTTTGACCTCGGGCATCCAACGGAATACTTCTCTCCATCCACACATCCAATGTAGACTACATACACGATGGTGGGACCGGTGACTGATTCGCAACAGGCGACTCTTGTGATTCGAACTCTCGGCCCGCTTCGCATTAAGGTAAATGGTGTCGAGCTTCCAGACGAAGCCTGGCCACGCCGCAAGACCAAAGAGCTTCTTAAGATCTTGCTTACATCTCCGGGGGATGTCTTCACTGTTGAACAGCTTATTGAAGCGCTCCTGCCAGGCGCGGATGTCAGTCGCGCCGCTCCCAACGTTCGTGCCCGCATCAGCGAGCTGCGCGCCGTCCTAGAAAGCGATCTACAGCACGGTGCGAAGTCGCTATACATCAAGAGAATCGGGGAGGGCTACGCGTTCATTGCTGGTCCCAATTCCTGGCTGGATACGCACATCTTCGAGAGAGACATCGCTGCTGGACATAGACTCGCAGACGAAGCGCAATGGAAGGACGCAGCGGCAGCCTTGGAAGAAGGAATAGCGCTCTACGGGGGCGACTTTCTCGCCGAGGATCGCTACGCGGAATGGGCTCAAGCCGCGCGCGCGCACTTCCGGAATGTTTACATTCAGGCACTCACTCAACTTGCAGCATGCTATGCAGAGATTGGCAAACTCCGGCTGGCAATTAGCTGTTGTCAGCAGGTCCTGGCTCTTGAGCCGCAGAGAGAGAGCGTGGTTCGATCTTTGATGGAATACCAGGATTCTGCTGGGTACCGAGCTCAGGCTCTCGACACCTACCAAGAGGCAGTGCAGACTCTTATGGAATACCTAGGTGTGGATCCTGCTCCGGAAACCCGCATGCTTCGTGATCGGATCCGAAGCAAGCCTGATCGGCAGACGAGACTTGATCCACGGCGCATGGCAGTTCTTCCTTTCTCCAACTACAGCTCGAATCCCGAAGATGAGTACCTCGCAGAAGGGATGACGGAGGAGTTGATCGGTTGTCTGGCGAGAGTCCGTGACTTCAGAGTGATAGCTCGAACCTCAGTCATGCAATACAAGGATACGTGCAAGTCGATCTCTCAGATTGCAGGTGAGCTCCAAGTGGGCTCGATACTTGAGGGAAGTGTTCGGAAGGTAGGGGACAAGGTACGAATCAGTGCCCAGTTGATAGATTCACATTCAGAAGAACACCTGTGGGCAGATGAGTACGAGGGGAGACTCGGCGATACACTCGCTATTCAGAAACATGCCGCTCTCGAAGTCGCAAACGCGTTGAAGATTCAGCTCGCACCAGACGAAAACCATGCCCTCTCGGCGCAGTCAATTGGCGACGTCACCGCCCATACGCTGTTTCTGAAGGGACGCTATTTCCTGGCCCAGCGTCATGGGACTGGAAGTCCGAAGGGGAGGGACTATCTTGAGAAGGCGACGGAGTTGGATCCGTCTCACGCAAGAGCATTTGCAGCACTGGCCGATGCCTATGTCATGACCTCAGAAATCGACCTCCCTGCCGAGCAAGCCCTCGCACGAGCGCGGGCCGCTGCAGCACGAGCCATGGAGATCGACGACAGTCTCCCTGAGGCGCATGCCGCGCTGGGGTTAGTGCGATTAGGACTCGAGAGAAACATGCTGCTAGCGAAGCAGGATCTCGATCGTGCCATTGCTGTCAACCCGAGTTATGCCGTCGCTTATGACTGGTTGGGCTTCCGCTATGGATTCTTGGGACTCTACGAACAAGCCGTCGCCACGTACAAGACCGCCATCACGCTAGATCCCTTGTCACCGTACCATTTCTATCTTCTGGCCAGGGCGCTCGCGAAGCTCAATCGGTTCGACGAGGCATTTGCGGCACTGGACAAGGCACAGGAACTCAACCCAACACACTTGGGAACAATGATTCGGAGGATCGCTTTCCACCAGCTTCTTCATGATTGGGATTCCGCTGAGCAGGCACTCGAAGCAATACGACTCCCCCATGGCGAATCTGGCTCCTATCACGAATTGCAGGGACTGCAGATGCTTTACCGGGGAGAGCTCTCACGAAGCCAGGATCTGCTGGAGACGGCATGCGCACGTTTCGGGACTGGAGCAAGTGCCCGACATCGATCGCTACGACATCTTGCCAATTCCTTGATCTGCGCCCGTTGTTACGACGCAGCAATTGAACAGCTGGAGTATGTGTTCACTGAGAATCCAGCTGGAATAGGCACTGAAGGACATGCCATGCCTCTGTTCTATGTGGCGACAGCACTTGAGCAGCTCGGCAAGTATGAAGCAGCCCTTCACTCTCTAGCCAGCGCAGAGGACAGTCTCTTCACAGATGAATCGTGCCTTGCCCCTTGGATCCCAACAGGAGACAGCGAGCCTGGCATATGGGTTCCTGCGGCAACCGGCATGGTTCATGCTGCATTGGGCAACAACCAAGAGTCCTTTGCAGCCCTTGAGAACGCCCGCTCGTGCCCGAAGAACCGCTGCGGTCAGTCAGCTCGTGCAGTACTCTGTTTTCGATTGGGCCTGCTAGGCGAAGGTTTCGAGGCGCTCGATCTTGCCCTCAAGAACCATGATTGGTTCATCCTGACCATCCGGACCCACCCTTGGTTCGATCCCGTTCGGCATGATCCCCGCTTCCATGATGTTCTCAAGCGTATGAACCTCGATAACTAGAAGCGTTCTCAAGGCTGCAGATGCTCCTCCTATCTGTTGGCTTCTCTGACCACCTACCCAGATTTCTCCCAGAATGGAACATCTGCGGAAGCAAAACGGAACTCAAATGGAACCTCCACAGAGAGACTGGACCGGAACCAGCCGATACATGCGCATCACGCGCGAATGGGCTGGAAGGAGGTCAACATGTATAGGACTCTGTGTTTGCTCCTACTAGGGACGCTCATTATTGGAATCGTAGGGGTCTCACAAACGCCAGTTGCACTGCGTGCGGCCGAAGGCTTTCTGCTGCTCGATAACGACACGGGGGCAGAGGTCGTACGGCTCGGCATCTTGTTCGACGGACCGATAAGCCTCTGCATGGAGGACGTTGTTGTGTTCGGAGGCGGGGCGGTCACGCGCCTGGATGTCGGACTTCGGACAGCCTGGATTGATGCCGTTGTGAATCCCAGCGGTACTCTGCAGGTTGGCTTCGGCGGGGGAGCTAGTGCACTAGATGCATGCTGGGTAGCGTCGACGACTGAGAAGAACAAAGCCGTCACACGATGGCTGATCGAATCTGTCTGGAATGCAGGTGATCTAGAAGCGGTGGGCGACTTCATCGCTCCAGAATTCCTCTTTCACGACATCAGTTTGGTCGGCGACCTCCCAGGCGTCATGGGATACACGATGTTCGCTGCGGGCAGTCTGGCAGCGTTTCCCGACACGCACTTCGCTATCGAAGATGTAGTTGCTTCGGATGATATGATCGCGCTTCGAGTGCTCAGGACAGGGACACACCTTGGAGATCTCAACGGGATCCCTCCGACAGGCGTATCGGTCAATGAGAGGGCGATCGTAATCTATCGGATGAGCGATGGGAAGATCGCAGAGGGATGGATGCAGTATGACGCCTTAGGATTGCTGGTTCAGCTCGGACTGATTCCACCAATGGGGCCTCCTCTTTTTGCGTGGGATGCAGGCGGAACCTCTTCAGGTGATAGGGGGACACCGGAAGTGAATACTCTGCTTGCTTCGCGTGATCCACTTGAGATATGGAACGAACAGAATCTCGCTTTGATTGATGAGATTATCGGAGAGGACTTCGTGGCCCACTACGAGACAAAGACTGTCACCGGCATCGCGGACTACAAAGATCATGTCGTCGGCACTCTCGCGGCATTCCCCGATTTCCAAATCTCGCTTGAGGAGGTATTCGCTGAAGGGGATCTCGTTGTGTTCCGTTCAACTGCATCCGGCACACATTCGGGCCCTCTCGGTCCAATTCCAGCCACTGGAATGGCATGGGAAGTTGGCGGGATGGTTATCCGTCGGATCGCTGACGGAAAGATCGTCGAGCTCTGGCAGCTCAACGACATGCTGAGCCTGCTGACGCAGATCGGGCTGGTTCCGCCGCTTCAGTAGAGAAGAGATC
>JAHITR010000069.1 GCA_018817505.1 Candidatus Bipolaricaulota bacterium
CTTGAAGACGATCTACTCTCCCAAGCGCTACTACCAGCGGGTGCAGACCTTTCTTCGCGAATATAAGGCTCCGCCGGTTCATCGTTCGCTAAGTGGACGACACATCTTGGCATTCTTCCGCTCTGTCTACAGGCTGGGGATTGTTGGCCGGGAACGGCTGCAGTATTGGAAACTCCTCATCTGGACCGCAATTCGCCGTCCGCAGCAATTCCCGATGGCGGTTACATTTGCAATCTGTGGATACCACTTCCGCAAGACCTGCGAACGTCACGTCGCATCAAGCCAATGATGTTCTGGAGAAGAACCCCACGAATCGCTCAAAGATCCCTCCGCGAATACGCCGAGAGCATCATCAACACCGTTCGGGAATCTCTGCTAGTCCTGGATCAGGACTTAAGAGTCGTCACCGCCAGCCGTTCCTTCTATGAGTTTTTCCAGGTAGCGCCCGAAGAGACTGTGGGGCAGCTTATCTATGACCTAGGCAACAAACAGTGGGACATCCCCAGACTGAGGGAGCTGCTGGAAACCATTCTGCCCCAAGAGGCCACCTTCGACGGCTATGAGGTGGAACATGATTTCGCGACCATTGGCAAGCGTACGATGCTTTTGAATGCTCGGCAGATTCAGAGGGTGTTGGGCAAAGAACGGATCATCCTCCTGGCAATTGAGGACATCACCGAGCGCAAGGAGATTGAAGCCGGCCTGGAAAGGACCCGGAGAGAACTAGAGATTATCAAGAGGGCAGCGGATGAAGCCAGTGAATTCGCTGAAAGCGTCATCAACACCGTGCGAGAGCCCTTGATCTCGTTGGATCAAGATCTCAGAGTTGTCACCGTGAGCCGTTCTTTCTATGAGTTCTTCAAGGTGCGGCCTGAAGAAACCGTGGGACAGCTCATCTATGACCTGGGCAATAAACAGTGGGACATCCCCAGACTGAGGGAGCTGCTGGAAACCATTCTGCCCCAAAAGACTACCTTTGATGGCTATGAGGTGGAGCACGACTTCGCGACCATTGGCAAGCGTACGATGCTTTTGAATGCTCGGCAGATTCAGAGGGTGTTGGGCAAAGAACGGATCATCCTCCTGGCGATTGAGGACATCACCGAGCGTAGTGAGATAGAAGATGGTCTAGAGAAGGCCCATGAAGAGCTGAAGGAGTTGGCCAGCGAGCTGAAGCGGGTTGCGCAGGTGAAGTCCGAATTCCTGGCCAACATGTCGCATGAGCTCAGAACCCCGCTCAACTCTATCATCGGATTCTCCGAACTATTGAGCGACGAGGCTTTCGGACCGCTGAATGCGAAGCAGAAAACGTACGTGAACAATGTCTTGACCAGCGGCAAGCACCTTCTGCTGCTCATCAATCAGATACTGGACATGGCGAAGGTCGAAGCCGGGAGGATGACGCTCCAGCTGTCCAGAATCCCCATGAGGAGCTTGGCGTGCGAGATCTCAGAGCTGCTAGCGGACATGGTGAGCAAGAAGATGCTTCACTTCACGCTCGAAGTAGCCGAAGACCTTCCGAGCATCGAGGCAGATGAGCTCAAGGTGAGAGAGGTCCTTTACAACTTGCTTTCAAACGCAGTCAAATTCACTCCCGAGGGTGGTCAAATCGGCATGCGGGCGAAGAAGGCCGACTCCGAGATAGAAATCGTTATCTGGGACAAGGGAATCGGGATCGCGCCAGAGAATCTGGACAAGATATTCGAAGGGTTCTTCCGTGTCGATACTCCGTATTCCCGGCTGACTGAGGGGACGGGACTCGGCTTGCCACTCTCAAAGAAGCTGGTTGAACTGCATGGCGGGAGTCTCTCCGTCGAGTCGAGCGGTCTAGGCAAAGGCGCCTCAGTCCGTGTCAGATTGCCCTTAACACCGAGGGAGCGAGGATGAAGCTGCGGGTGCTGGTTGTCGATGACAACGAGAACAACCTGATGCTGGAGCAAGACCTGCTGGAACTCGCTGGCTTCGAGGTGTTTGGAGCCGGAAACGCCGCGGACGCAATCACTATTGCCAGGAGAGAGAGGCCGGACGTCATCGCTATGGATATCCGGCTTCCCGACATGCGTGGGTCGGAAGCTGCCAGGATACTGCGTCAAGGGGAAGGGACATGCGATATTCCCATTGTCTTCGTCACCTCGTCTGTGATGCCGGCGGGCAGAGAAGAGCTGACAGGCATAGCCAACAGCGAATTCATAGGCAAGCCAATCAATACGCGGACGTTCGCAGAACAGATTCGCCGCTTCTGTGTCCGCGATGGGGAACAGGTGGAACGGTCACATGACAAGTGAGAAGGGACCGGGAGACCGACCCCGGATCCTGGTCGTTGATGATCACCCTGAGAACCTGGAACTCCTTGAAGCATTACTCGTTCCGCAGGGCTATGAGGTTGTTAGGGCATCAACTGGAGAGGAGGCGCTCAAGAGACTGTCCAGCAACGCTGTCGCGCTGATGTTGCTCGACGTCATGATGCCCGGCATCAACGGCTATGAAGTCATCCGCAGAGTCAGGCAGGACAGCGCGAATGGACAGATTCCGATCGTCCTGGTCACCGCGTTGCGGGACAAGCAAGAGCGGGTGAAGGGAATCGAAGCTGGCTGTGATGATTTCCTTTCGAAACCAGTCGACAAGATGGAGCTTCTCGCCCGGGTCCGATCCCTGCTGAAGGTCAAGGCCTACAACGACTTGATGAGTAGATATCGGGAGGATCTGGAGTCTGAGGTACTTGGCAGGACCGAAGAGTTGAGGCATGCGATTGAGGGGATCAGAGCCGCTTCGTTGGAAACCATCGTTCGGCTCTCAAGGGCGGCGGAATACAGGGACGAAGATACAGGCGCACACATCCTCAGAATGGGTCACTACGCAGCAGCGGTTGCCAAACAGATGGGACTATCAGAGAAAGGCGTGGAGACGATCCTCCACGCTGCGCCAATGCACGATATTGGCAAGATCGGGATTCCTGACCAAATCCTCCTGAAACCCGGGAAGCTTGACGCTGGGGAATGGGAGATCATGAAAACGCACACGACGATGGGGGTGCGAATCCTGGAGGGATCAAACGCCGATGTGATCCAGCTGGGAGAGACCATCGCCGGCACCCATCACGAGAAGTGGAATGGGGAGGGCTATCCCAAGGGCCTGAAGGGTCAGGACATACCGATTTCGGGGCGGATCACGGCGATCGCCGATGTCTTTGATGGGCTGACATCCAAGCGGCCCTACAAGAAGCCGTTCTCCCTCGATCACTCGTTCTCGATCATGGCGGAAGGGCGAGGGACGCACTTCGACCCGGCCGCGGTTGATGCATTCTTCGCAGTGAAAGATGAGATTCTGCATGTCAAGGCACACTACCAGGGCGAGGCCCAAGGCCTCCTCGCCTTTCACGATGAAACGAAACAGGAAACCGCAGAGTAGCAGAACTCAGACGTTGCAGGCAAAACGGGCGCGTCGGCTGCATCCGTCAGCGAGAGGAGAGTGGCGTTGTCACACACACCGAGGAAGGAATCTTGAGGTGCACGAACAGCTCTCGTGGAGGTCGCCGGACAGGCTTGGCTTACTCGGCATCTTCTCCCTAGTCGACGCCACGTGGCTGTTGAGATGGCATTGAGCAGCGAGGAAATGGAGTAGAGATTCTCCGCGGGGGTGGGTTGTGAGCAGTAGAAAGCAAAGCAGCGCCGACGATCAGGATGAGCTACGACTTCTTCGAGAGCGAGTTGAACGACTAGAGCAGGAGAATACTCAGCTTGGCACTTCCGAGGAGAGACTTCAGATCCTGTTCGAGCATGCTCCAGACGGCTACTACCTCAGCGACCTCAAGGGAACGTTCGTTGATGGCAATAGGGCCGCTGAGAGGATCACCGGCTACACGAAGGGCGAGCTGATTGGCAAGAGCTTCCTCAAGTTGAAACTCCTGTCGGCTGGGGACTTGCCAAGAGCTGCCTCTCTCCTCGCGAGAAACGTGTTGGGGCGATCGACCGGCCCGGATGAGTTCACCCTGATGCGCAAGGACGGAGCTCCTATCGTTGTCGAGATACGAACCCATCCCGTAAGGATCGGAAATCGGCGTTTGGTTCTCGCGATCGCCCGAGACATCTCGGTGCGGAAGCGGGCGGAAGTCGCCCTGAAGGAAAGCCAGGAGCGATTCCGCGACCTCATTGAGCACGCCCACGATCTCATCCAGAGCGTAAACCCGGACGGCCACTTCCGATACGTGAACAACGCGTGGCTCAAGACGCTCGGGTACAGCAGGAGTGAGATCGAGCGCCTCACCCTCTCCGATGTCTTGCACCCAGACAGCCACGACCACTGCATGCAGGTATTCGAGTCGCTACTGGCCGGGGAAACGGTCGACCATGTGGAAGCGGAGTTTGTCTCGAAAGCAGGGGACCGGGTCCCAGTGGAGGGGAGCGTGAGCTGTCGATTCAAGGACGGACAACCGTTCTCTACTCGAGCTATCTTCCGCGACGTCACGGAACGTAGGCAACACGAAGCAGAACTCGCCCGCATGGCACGCCACGACCCCCTTACCGGGGTGCTCAATCGCTACGCCGTCGACGAGCTGTTGGAACAAGAGACGAGGCGATCGAACCGATACGCCCACTCGATCGGTTTCCTGATGATCGATGTCAACCGCTTCAAGGAAATCAATGATCGATTTGGCCATGCGATGGGTGACAAGGTGCTTCAAGCCATAGCAAAAGTCATCCAGGACAACGTCCGCGACGCGGACATCCTGGTCCGCTACGGCGGCGACGAGTTCCTGGTCATTCTCCCGGAGACCAACGGCGAAACCGAAGTTGTCAAAGACCGAATTCTGGCAGAGGTCGCCCGCAGGAACAAGAAGAACCCACTGCTGGATTTCGCCGTGACTCTGGCCATTGGTAGCTATCACTGGAGTTCAGAGAGCGGCAGGTCCATTGAGGAAGCTCTTTCGGAAGCTGACAAGCTCATGTACGAGGACAAGAGGCGCTCGTCAGCGTCTACATAGGATGCAGTCGGGCCTCCGCCTCTCCCGACACCCTGGCGGACTGTGAGATTCGCACAGTTCTGTGTCGCGTGATGAGTCATGTCCGCACGCATCATTCACAGGCGCCGTTGGGACATTCCACGACGCAGTGAGACATTCAGCGATAAAGATTTGAATTCGGCCGTCAATACAACAGGCGGCAGTTTCCGAATCGGCGTTCTAGCTTGTCATTCAGTGCCCTGTCTTTCTGTCGAATAGGGCTACTAGATCCTACCAATCAACTGGAGCAGACCATCAAGAATCGTGCTTGGATGGGGCGGACAGCCTGGGATAAAGAGATCAACAGGCAAGATGTCAGTGACCCCTTTGTGTGTTTCGTCGTGAGACGCAAACAGACCACCCGACAGGGCGCAAGCGCCAACGGCAATGACCAGCTTGGGATAGGAGACTGCGGCATAGGTTTTGCGAAGGGCCAGTTCCATGTTGGCGGTGACCGGGCCGGTTACCAGGAGTCCATCTGCGTGGCGGGGGGAGGCGACGAATTGGATACCGAATCTGCCCAAATCCCACGCTATCGTCCCAAGCACATTGGTATCCGCCTCGCAAGCATTGCAGCCTCCGGCGCTCACTTGCCGAAGCTTAAGCGACCGTCCGAATAGCTTCTTGATGTCAAGGTTTGGCAGCGGGGCTGAAGCAACATCGCCAGGGTGTAGGATGAGACCTTCCCGCGTGGCCTCCGCCATTTGGAAGTCACGGCTGAAAGAGATAGATCCTGATGGGCAAGCATATTGGCACTTTCTGCAAAACACGCAACGTCCCAAATCCAGGAATGGCGAACCATCCTTGACGGTGATGGCGTCAGTAGGGCACGCGTCGACACATGCTTGGCAGTCCGCACTGCACGTTCCAGGGTGCAGCACCGCTTTGCCAACGAATCGCGTTGGCATCTCAGGCGCCGGACCGTTCGGATAGCTCATCGTCCGATAGCCTTGCTTTGCTCTTGCCTTGAGAATCTCAATCATTCGTGATGTCCCTTCATAGATCGTGCCCGCAGTAAGACAGGTTGAAGCTCTTGTTGCAGAGCGGGAAGTCGGAAATCTGCTGATTCCGGAGCGCAAGAGCTAGCCCAAACCAGTTATGGAATGATGGGTCGATGACTTTGTAGCCCTGGTAGTGGTCCGCCTGTCGAGTCAACGCAACATGGCAGATTTCACCCCGCCAGCCCTCGACCAAGGACACAGCCAGGTGGGACTCTTGTGGAAACTTGCCGATACGAACGGACGGAGATCCGCTGGGCAGTGAGTCCAACTGATCGAGCACGAACGCGGTTGAGTGTTCAATCTCTTGCCAGCGAACGAGTGCTCGAGCCATCACGTCGCCATTCTGCCCAATTGCCATGGGGATATGCGCCTTCTTGTAGATGCCGTAGGGAAAACTCTGTCGCACATCCCGTGGCAATCCGCATGCGCGCGCTGCGACTCCAACCAGTCCGATAGCTTGCGCGGTATCCGAGTCGAGAGCGCCAACGCCTTCAAAACGAGCCAAGACGGATGATGATCGCCATAGAAGATCGACGGCAGATTTCGCGTCTCGCCAAATCGATTGAAGTCTTTCGCGCATGATTTCGGCGATCTCTTCATCCACGTCGTAGTTGACACCGCCAGGGTGAATCAGGCTCCGTCCAAATCGATTTCCGCACAACAGAGCGGTCAAGTTCAGTAGGTCACCGCGGATGCGTCCGCAATAGGAAAGAGTCGGGAGAAAACCGATATCTCCGGCCAGAGCACCAAGGTCGCCGATATGGTTGGCCATGCGCTCCAGTTCAAGTGCGATCCCACGAATCGCTTCAGCGCGAGCGGACAAATCCGTTCCGGTCAGTGCCTCCACATTGCGACAGTAGGCCGTCGTATGCCCTATTGTCGTGTCACCGGCGAGTGTTTCCATATAGTGCAAGGTGCGTTTCCCCGAGTCTCTGACGACGGCGTCCTCGATACCGCGATGCTGGTAGCCAAGAGAAATCTCCAGGTGCTGAACGGTCTCACCGTGGCATTGAAAACGAAAATGTCCAGGCTCAATGACTCCTGCATGCACCGGGCCGACGGCTACCTCGTGGACCTCCTCACCTTCGACCTGAAAGAAGTCGATTTCGCCACAAACGGCAGATTGATTCGCAGCATGAGGTCGTGCGCCTTCCCACTTGCGCCGCGACTCGAATCGGACAGGCTTGAGCCAGGGATGCCCTGTCGGTTCCACACCCCACTGTTCATAGATTTCGCGTTCGAACAGATGTGCCTCAGGACACTCCGGTGTCAATGCTGGATAAGATCCTGTTACCTTGGTGGACGCAACTGAGAGCTGCCCCAGGTATTGATGGGCAAGTACGGCGAAGAGACGAAGGGTGGCATTTGACGGACACCCAAACAGGGCCACAAGGCGTGCGCCGTCGTCAATATCCGCCAGGACACACTGACGCAACTCTGAAACGGCGAGTTGTGGAACATCGCTCAACGGCACGATGCCCTCATTGGGAAGGAAGCGACCCGCCGCCATCATATGCCTCCCAGTACGCGCGTTGCCTGTTCCAGAATGGCCTGGAACGGTCGGGGCAGCCAGAGCCCCAGAATAAGGAGTGTCGCCAACGCGCCAAACACCAGCATGCCTTCTGCGATCGTGGGCCTTCTTGCTTTGATGTGAGTTTGCAGAGGTTCCCATGCCATCGAGATGATATGTCTTAGGGCACCGACAAACACAACACCCACCCCGACCATGAAGAGCGACGCGGCCCAATACGAGCCGGCATTCAGGGCGGATTTCAGGATGATGAATTCGCTGAGAAACAGCGCGAAAGGCGCGACGCCGATGAGCGCAAGCAGCGTGACTATCAGGCCACTGCCCCACACGGGAGACACGCGGATAACGTGGGTCATTTCCCGCATGTCGTGCGTGCCATATGTCTGTCCCAATGTGCCTGCGCAGAAGAACGACACGGATTTACACAGAGAGTGATTGAAGATGTGAAACAACGCAGCCAGTGCGCCGTATCCCCCAATGCCGATGCCTAACGCAATGATGCCTAGATGCTCCACACTGTGGTACGCCAAGAGCCGCTTCACATCATGCTGGGCAACGATGAAGCCTGCAGCCACAAGGATGGACAGGATGCCAAAGACTACGAGAATGCCTCTGCCCCAGCCAGTGTTTCCGGTAGCGCTCTCGACCAGTGGAAGGTAGCGGAGGATGCAGTAGAGAGCGGCATTGAGCAGGAATCCAGAGAAGACGGCAGACACGGGCGACGGTGCCTGGCTATGCGCGTCAGGCAACCAATTATGCATCGGAGCCAGCCCCGCCTTGGTTCCGTATCCGATCACCAAGAAGATGAAGCCCGCCTTGAGCAGAGCGGGGTCAAGCTGATGTGCGGCATCGCGTAGAGCAGTCCATAGGAGCGCGTCGGACCCATGGAGCGATGCCTGTTGTGCTGACGCCGCGATCAGGAGTGTGCCCATAAAGGCTACGGCGACTCCAACAGAGCACATGAGCAGGTACTTCCACATTGCTTCCAATGCCCCTGACGTGCGGTGGATGCAGATCAGGAATGCTGTGAGCAGTGTGGTCGCCTCAATCCCAACCCACATGATTCCAAGATTGTTTGAGACCAGGACCAGAACCATGGCTGACATTGAGCCGAACCACAAACCGCCATAGCGTCGCGCATGTCGGATCGTGAACTGCCCTTGAGCAATCTCCTCGCGAAAGTAAGTGATGCCATAAAGGGCGCTCAGAGAGAAGACAATCATCATGACAAGTAAGTGATAGGCAGATAGGGCATCCAGCATGAACCAATTTCCGGCTGCAAGCAGAGGCACGAAGCGGAATGTCTGGAGTGCCACCGCGCCCGAGAGCGCCGCCACGCCCAGCGTCCCGATTGCACATAGCCGCAGGACTGCCTGTGCAGAACGAACAAACAGACTAGCAACACCAAGAAGACCCGGCATCAAGATCAGGATTGGAAGTAGCCATCCAAAATTCATTGATTAGCCTCTCAACGTATTCAGTCGATCGATATCCATATGATCAAACTCACGATTGATGTGATAGATAGCGATCCCCATGACAAACACAGCCACAAATACATCCATCAAGACGCCCAACTCAAGCAGAACCGGAACCTCGTACACGATGGCCAATCCAAACGCGTAGATTCCGTTTTCAAGCACGAGAAAACCAATCACCTGGCTCAGGGCCGTGCGCCGCGTGACGATCAGGAAGAGCCCGATCAGTATGGTGGTGAAAGCCATCGGAATCGCTAGTTCTGACGAAGAATGAGACTGCAAGCTAAGCCGCGAATCCATCCAGAACGAACCAAGCAGTGCTAGGATACCGAAGAAGACTGAAGACAAGTGGCCGACGAACGGATTCATTTCGCGCCTTGTCTTGGATTCTCGCAAAGCCCGCGAGAGTAAGTATGGGAAGACAAACCCCTTCAATCCGATGATGGCTGTGGCCACGAAGACAAGGTGCAAGGTTGGGACAGCATGACCCGCAACCAGGGGAAGCAGGCCGACCATGACGCCTTGCAGGGCGACGATGCGAATGTAGACGCCAAGGCGTCCTGACACAAGCATGCCGAAACTTGTAAGAACTAGAGCAACCAATAATGTGTTCTGCAAGAGAGTCATCATCTGAACCTCAGAACAAGCGTGAAAGCGATTACGGACAAGGAAATCGCGGTCACCAGCAATCTCGGAACCTTGAGGAGACTGGTCCGCGCCATCATGGATTCGACAATGCCAACGGCGATGGAAAGAAGAAGCATTCCTGCCACGAAACACAGCATGTCTTGGATGCCTGTCAGATTGAACGGCGA
>JAHITR010000012.1 GCA_018817505.1 Candidatus Bipolaricaulota bacterium
ATCGAGGGGAGGATGGATGGACATCGCAGTCATTGGAGCATGCGGCGACGTTGGGCGGCAAATTGCACAACAAATCGTGTCCGAACGATTACTGGATCGTAGTGAACGGCTGGTGCTGGTCGGCAACGCACAAGGGGCTTCGGCCCGAAGCGCCTACGGTTTGGCTGCAGATCTGACGGACGCCTACGCCGAAGTATGTCCATTGATTGAGGTCGTGCTTGATCCTGCGAGTATCCGCGCCGATCTAATCATCGCCGCAGGGGGCGTGACCCCGAAAGCGGCTCTTGGATCTGCTCCAATGAGCCGGGATGGTTTGGCTGAGGTCAATGCTCAGATTTTCCATCGCTATGCCCAAGCCATTGCCGAAAACGGGCACGGCCACGAAATCGTCATTTGCATCGCCAATCCAGTGGAATTGGCCGTGGCCATCTTTGGTCAGCACTTGGGCAGGCAGCGTGTGGTCGGCATGGGAGCGTTCCTTGATTCCCTCCGCTTTCGACAGGAGATTGCCGCCAGTCTCGGGATTCGGCGACAGCGCATTCATGCATTTGTCGCAGGCGAACACGGTTCGCTCGCGGTGCCATTGTGGAGTGGCGTGCATGCGTATGGGTATTCTGAAGACGAGCTTTCCAAGGCCCTCCGCGTCATTCGCAACGGCGTTCACGCCGAAAATCTCTGGGATACGATTGCTCGCGCACAGAAGGAAATGGGGGCACTCATTGAAAGTGGCAAGGTGCAGGAAGCGTACGCAGTGGTGAATCAGTATCCACCCGATGTGCGTGTCGTCACCCGACCGTTCGTCACCCATTACAGCGGCGCCAAGACGGTCATTGGCACGGCGCGGGCCACGATGGAATTTATCCGCACGATCACGCAAGGAGCCGATGTGCTCGTGTCTGGACAAGTAACCCTCGAGGGCGAAGCGTACGGCATTCACGGCACGATCGGCGTGCCATTTGTTGTCGGCAACCGTGGTGTTGATCGCGTATTCGAACTGCCCATTGATGAATCAGAGCGCAAGCTGCTGTGCGAGTCTGCAAGGCTGTGCGGGGAGAAGATCAAGCGGTTTCTGTAGTCTGCCGTCTTGAAAAGAGGCTGAGCAATAGTGCCATCACTCCGATGGACGCCATGGCAGTGCCTGCATCGCCGAGCCACGCCCATATGCCGTGGACGGATAGTTGCCGCGGGATCGTGAACGCCAGGGCAAGAGTGAACCCCGTCATCGCCCATTCAATGGCTCGCTGTCGTGCAAGAGGCACTGAGCTGGTCAATAGCGTGTAGGTCAGCAGATAGAGAAACGGGAGCAGAATGTCTCCAATCGCCAACATGATGAGAAAAGTGGATTGCCGATGATAGAGTATGAAGTTGGCCCAAGTTGACATCATTTGCAGCCCTCGGAAGGCTGCGAGAAACAAGAGCACTCCCAGAACAGGGCTGGACATTCGCTCAAGAGGGGCTTCAGCAATCCTGCGTATCTGCCGCTGTAGGATTGCACAACAGCCGATCGCGAGAAACCACATGAATACAGAGACGAGAAGAAACGGATCGGCAAGCTCTGGCGTGTGGAGCGCAATGGCGTAGCTGTCAGAGAGCAGCCGCCATCGAGCAGCCGTGAAAACGCCGATTCGAAGGGCGTATAGCAAAATGCCTGCGGCGAGTAGTCCGAAACTGATCCGGCTGCCCGCACGTTGCGCCCGCGTGAATGCCTCAAAGACGATCAGCATGCAGAGCAACCAGATGAACCCAATCAATCGGGTTTGCCAGATCGACGCACGCGGGTAGGCGACTTGATTCCCATGATTCCAGTAAAGCAGCGCTAGGCCGATGCCAAAAGCTATGACGATCGATACCAAGGCGATCCACATCTGTTTCTGAGTAGTTGCTGAACTGTTCATGGTCACTCTGTGAATCGTGAATGCCATGATCCTATAACCTAGGCAGCTATGCGTCAACTCGCTTCAGGGCATCTCAGGTTGTGGCCGAAGCTTGACAAGCCAGAATGATCGCAGCTGCTTTATGGGCGGCCGTTGCACATACGCCAGCGCACGCCAACGGCCCACCCTCTTGAGTCCATCGAGCTGCCTTGGATGGATCATCGCAGCACCAACCCATCACAGCAGTCTGGATCGCGTGACAGCGACTGCTTGTATACCGCGTCCGGATTTGGTCGAGGAATTCCCTGACCTTGGCATTGGCGAGCTCGTAGGCACCAAGATCCCGGAAGTCATCAGATCCCAATGCTTCGCCAATGGCGATCATGCCGCCGAGGACAGCGCCGCAGGTTTCCCCAGTTCCGCAAATGCCGCCAGCCAATACAGAGCTAGCACGAAGAGTTGCTGACTCTTCCTTTCGCAGATGGATTTGGACAGCCCACAGCGTGGATCGGCAGCAATTGCCATAGACACCTAGGCTGTTGAATGCGGTCTGAGCGATCGCATCCAGTATCTTCTCCGGGCTTGCAGCGACAAAGGGAAGTGACCCATATTGCGCTTTGCGTATTGGCATCAAGATTTGCTCTAGTCCTGCCTTCTTCGCATCCATGATCCATCCTTTCCGCCCTTTTGACGGTCGTTCCAGATTGTGAACTCTCTATTGCCGGGAAAGCCCCTTTTCGCCGTACCCAACGGTCCCGCAAGCTCCTTGCTCGAGGTGATGGATCATTCACATTTAGGTGCTGTCTATCCGCACCTCAACGGGGAAGGCTTCGCCAAGAGCCTTCAGGCACTCCAGGTCATGTCTTTGAAGAGGCTCAAGATCTCGAAGTTTGTAGGATCGTCCCAGTCCGGCGTACTTCACTGTTCCCAGTCGATGATAGGGGAGAAGCTCAATCCGGATGATGTTGGGAAGCCTTCCGACAAACTCGAAGATCTTCGAGATAGTCGATTCGTCGTCGTTGTGTCCGGGGATGATGGGAATTCGAACGATGATTTCCTTCCCATCGAACGCATGGGATGCACGCAACAGGTTTTCAAGAATACGTTCGTTGGATTGACCCGTGAACTTGCGATGGATGTCCGAGTCGGGATGCTTGATGTCGTAGAACAGAAGATCGACATAAGGGAGAATCGATTCCATGCATTCCCAGCCAACAAATCCGCACGTTTCGATCGCGGTGTGAATTGATACCTCTTTGCACGATTTGAGAAGCTCCCGTGCAAAAGAGCACTGGGCTAGCGGTTCACCGCCCGTGAGGGTGACTCCGCCGCCTGAGTTGTCGAAGTAGCGGCGATCGCGTCGTAGGATACGAAGAACCTGCTTGACGGTCATGTTTCTTCCGATGACCTCACGGGCCTCGGCAAGGCAGACATCGGCGCAGCGGCCGCAGCGCATGCACAACTCGGAATCAGTGACAAGTCCATACGTCTCGTCGAAGCGAATGGCTCCTGCCGGACAAGCAGCCATACAACGTCCACACCCGGTGCAACGATTCTTGTGATACATGATCTCCGGGTTACGGCTGTGAGATTCTGGATTGGCACACCAGACGCAGCGCATGGGACATCCCTTAAGAAAAACCAGGGTCCGTATCCCGGGTCCGTCTCCCGTGGCGAAGCGCTTGAGATCGAATACAGCGCCGTCAATCGCTCGATCGCCGGACTCGATTGTTCTCGGACTATCCATTCGCCTGTGCCATTTAGCCGCTCTCTTGTCCGAAGGCGGATCGCTGGATGATGTCTTCCTGCAATTCCGCATTTAATGGTGCGAAGAAGGCACTATAGCCAGCGACTCGAACCATGAGGTCTCGATATTGTTCAGGGTGTGCCTGTGCATCGCGAAGCGTATCGGTTCCCACAACGTTGAACTGGATATGATACTGGTTGTTTTCGAACAGCGTTTTCACGAGACCCCCAGCGCGAGATCTCCCTTCGCGTGTCTTCAAAGTCTCTGGCGTTAATCGAGCATTGAAAATGGCTCCGCGTGAGAACCAAATGCTTGGAAGCTTGCTTACTGAGTTGATCGTCGCCGTTGCGCCATTCCGCTCAGCCCCTGTAGCCGGGGACACGCCGTTGTTCAATGGTTCGCCTGCCTTTCTGCCGCTGGGCAATGCACCAACGCCCTTTCCCATCGCGACGTTAGCCGTAACGGAACTCTGGCAATAGGAGTAGGAGCAAATCTTCGGCCCCTGTCCGTAGCGGGAGTTCTTGAATTCTGTTTGGTACGTCGAGCCGACGTAGTCCGTAATAGCGACAGTCCAACGATCCGCCCGATCATCGTCATTTCCGAACTTGGGTGCCCGATTGAGCAACATCTGATGAATCTCATCGCCTGTTGGCGTGGTGGTTCCATCTGAGAAATTTGTTTCCAATGCGTGTTTGAGTTGAGCTCCTGTGATCCACTTCTCAACGAAGACCGCGAATTCAATGCCTGCCAGTGCGTCTCCTGAACTCATTGCTCCGACTGTGGGACCACCGTCTGTCGAGTAAATCGAGCCGCCTTCAATGAGAGCCTTTCCACGACCGATGCAATCCTCGATCAGAGATGATCGAAAGGCATTGAGGTCATGCTGCTTGTGCACTTCATCGTTGACGTTTTCGATCATCACCTGAAGCTCCATGAATCGGTGAAGCTGCGCCTCGTAGGCTTCCATGACATCCTGGATGTTTTCGAAAGTGGAGAGATCTCCCCTTCCGGGCAGTACCGTAATGCCTGTCGCGGGATCCTTTCCGTTGTTAAGCGCCATTTCAAGAACCTTGGCTTTGTTTAGCCGGGGTCCTTTGCAGGCAAAGTCCCATTTCCCAGGGATCGATGCTTCGATACAGCCCACTGGTGCCCAATTCCAGCGGTCCTCTTCCTCGACACCCAATCCCTTCAGCATCCGCATGACGCCAGGGTCATTATAGAATGCTGGCTGGCCGCCTGAGTGGGTTTGCACGACTTCAAGCGCTCGATCCATCAATTCCGCAGGCGTTCGCTCGAACCACTTGAATGAGACGGAAGGCTTTGGTAGTCGCATGTTCTCTGTGGCATCGAGAACGATCTGGGTCAATTCATTGGATGCATCCTTGCCGTTGCGCGTTTGGCCTCCGATTGCCAGATTGATAGCCATGTGATACCCGGGGAAGAACTTGGCTCCTTCCCAGGATCGGAAGATGTTCATCTCATTCACCTTGACGAACAGATTCTCTACGATCTCTAAAGCCTGCTCCCGTGTCAGGCGACCGGCGTCAATGTCCTGCTGATAATAGGGCCAAAGGAATTGATCGAACCTTCCAAACGAAATCGCAATTCCGTTCGTTTCGATCTGGATGCAGCAATGGATGAACCACACGGCTTGTACGGCTTCCCAGAATGTCGTAGGAGGATTTCCAGGAACGCTGCGGCAAGTGCGCGCCATCGTTGCGAGCTCTGATTTTCTGACTGCATCTGTCTCTGCCTCGCCCAACTCTTGCAGCTTGTCTGCAAATCGAACCGCAAAATCGATGACCGCCTGATTGGTGATGATCACGGCCTTCAGGAACCAGGACTTCTGAACCTGCCCAGGTTGGGTCATGTCCAGCCTGTCGAGATGCTCTTGCGCCCTCTCGATCTGCCCTCGCAGCCCTGTACGAAGGATGTTTTCATAGTTGGGCAATACATTGCCAAATCCATTCTGGGCGACCCAATCATCGTCAATGGCACCTAGGTCCCAGGCGATTCTTGCTTCATCGGGAATGAGCGAACGCATCACTTCATAGACAGTTCTTCCTCGCCAGTAGGCGATCGTCTCAAGGATTTCTTGCTTCGTCTCTTCGTCATACTCATACACATCATTGGGGCGCTCCCAGGTATGGTAGGGGTCTCCCTCGAATTCCTTCTCGATCCAGTGAACAGAGTATTCAGGAAAGACAGGCGCTGCACGCGGGCGACCGGCTTGATTCCCAACGATGAGCTCGCCCTCTCGTACGTAAAGGCTCATTCCTTTGAGCACGGCTTCAAATGCTTTGGCTCTGCGCAACACAATGGGCTGGCCTTCGCTTCGGCGCATCGCATTCGTGAAGATGCGGGCTCGTTCGGAGCAAATGGATGGTGTGATGTCTAGCAAGTCATCTCGCAATTGGCTCGTTCTCATACTCACGGTTTCCTCCTTTACTGGGTCGAGAGCCACATCGTGGAAAGGAAAACCTTCGTTTCCTTGTGTAGCCTTATTCGTTATCTAGTTGCGCGTCGAGAAGCTGATTCTAGACACACTCGCCTTCACGCTCCACTCGAATCCTTCTATCGGCCGACCTTTGCCGCGAATTGGTCTGCTCGTTCCCGTAACTGGGCCGCGCGGTCCGTAATTCGACCAAATTCCTTTGCCGCGACGGCGCTCTTCTCAATGAGCCAGGAGCCTGCTCCCACGACGTCCGCTCCCGCCATCAAGAATTCGTTAATCGTGTCAGCACTGATTCCACCCGTCGGCATCAGGCGCAAGAAAGGCATGGGCGCCTTGAGATCCGATAGAAGCTTGGGCCCAAGGCGAGCGGCTGGAAATACCTTGACCAGCCCTGCGCCAAGCTTCCAGGCGTTGTACGCCTCAGTTGGTGTGAATGTTCCAGGGGAGAATGGAATGCCTTTGCTCAATGCGTATTGCATCACGTCTTCGTCCAAAATCGGGCTGACGAGGAATTCTGCTCCCGCGTCGATACAGCGATCCACATCCTTTCGTGAAAGGACGCTGCCCGCACCGACCAGCGCGCTCGGAAGCTCTTCGCGCACCGTCTTGATAAGCTCCGTCGCTCCTGGCGTGGTCAGTGTCATCTCAATGACGCGGACGCCTCCCTTCATCAAGGCGCGCGCCACTGGGAGGCCGTCATTCTCGGATTGTAGCCGCACCACTGCCACAATCATCTCCTTGAGCAACCTGGCGATCACATCGTTGTCCATTATTTTCCCCATTCATTGCCTTACGTGTCGGTCGAGCGCGATGCTTTCGGTTTTTCTACGAGATGCTAGCTCGTCAAGATAGCTGCGAGTTACCCCAGACACGGACTCTAAAATTGCGGTTGGCTTATCCTGAATTGCTGAAATGTCTGATCGAGCGGATACGCCAGAGAGCACGAGAACAGAGTCAGCTCCGACGCGAGCTGCTGCTGCAATATCCGTACGAAGATTGTCACCAACGAACAGACACCGGGATGGTCGAACCACGCCCCAGGATTCCAGAGCCATCCGAACAGCCTTCTCATCCGGTTTTCCGCAGAATCGCTCAGGTTCAAAACCCATGCCCCGGAAGAATCCCACATAGGCTCCAGCCGCAGGGCGGAGGCCGTCAGCTGCAGGGTACGTGGGATCTTCATTGGTGGCGATCAATGCGGCTCCGTTGAGTAGCGCACGAAGTCCCTGAACCATTCTTTCGCGGGTCAGCGTTCGATCTACGCCAATGAGCACTAGCGTTGCCGAATCATCCTCAACCATCATGTGGCCCTGGGCAGCAAGTGCACTCGCAAGTTCAGGCGAAGATAGGGCGAGAATACGCGCGGATCGAGCGGTTTCTCGTGCATACTTAAGGACCAAGTCAGCGGAGCTTGCTACGTCGTCTTCATGCACGTCGAAGCCAAAATTGCGGAGACGTTGAGCCAAATCTGTGGATGTTCGTTCCCCGTTGTTGGAGAGGAATCGACAGGCCGTATGCTCGGCCAAGGCAGCCAGTGCCTCGGGCGCGCCCGCAATGACCTCTTTGCCCCGAAAGAGGGTCCCATCAAGATCGAAAATGACGGCTTCGTATCCTCCGCCGTTCTTCATCAAGCCCCTTTCTGTAGTACTTGCGGGTTCAACACATTGTCGGGTTGTTGGCCGGCAAAGATGCTACAAATCGTTTCGGCGCATCGCTGCGCCATGCAGTCCATCGCCTCCACTGTGTACGCTCCAATATGTGGAGTTGCAATGACGTTCTTCAGTTTGAGCAGCGGACTTGATTGCGGTGGCTCTGTCGTGAAAACGTCGACCCCGGCTCCTGCGATCTTCCCTGCAGCCAAGTGTTTAGCCAATGCCGCTTCATCGACTAGTTCGCCTCGGGCGATGTTGATCAGCAATGCCGACGGCTTCATCCAAGCCAGCTGTTCGGCAGCGATAAGATTTCGCGTTTCGTCCATGAGCGGTATATGGAGCGTCACGATATCTGACTCACGTAGCAGTTTCTCAAGCGATGTGTATTCGACATTCATTCGTGCAGCCATGGCGGCGTCTTCATAGACATCGAATGCCAACACACGGGTTCCGAATCCAGACAAGCGTTCAATGACGCTTCTTCCAATCCGTCCCGTCCCTACGACACCAACTGTGAGCTTGCCCAATTCGTGACCGATGAATCGATCCCAGCCACCGCCCCTGGTGGAGACAGCAGCGTCGACTACTGAGCGTAGCAGACTGAGCATAAGGCCAATGGCCAAATCCGCAACGGCTTCCGTATTGGTTCCAGGGGCATTTGCTACAGCGATACCTAGATCAGTCGCAGCGTCGAGGTCGATGTTATCGACCCCGACGCCGTGTTTCTGTACGACCTTCAGATTGGGGCTCGCGCTGAGTACTTGACGCGTAATCGGTTCGGCTCCAGCAATCAGCGCGTCCGGCTTCACGCGTTCAACAATCTCAGCCAGCTTGGCGACATCAAAGGGCCGATCCTTTGCTTCGACCCGATGAATCTCAAACCCAGCCTCTTCGAGGATGACGGTTCCGACTTGCGAAACTTGACCGAATGAGCGAGAACTGACAAGCACTATAGGCAACGTGCCCCCTTTCTGAGTACGCCTTCTAGAACGATACGCCCAATGCCCTGAATTCGTCCATGGCTTGGTTCACCAAAGACTGATCAGGATAAACAAACGGGAGTCGTGGGTAGCCGACATTGACCCCTTGTTCGCGCAGCACGGCTTGGATCATCGGAAGTGTTGGCGCGAGATGCATGATATCTCTCATCTTTGACACCTTCTCCTGGAGCACAGCAGCTCGCTTCATGTCTCCTTGAGTTACCGCCTTAAACAGCTCGACCACTGGCTCTGGAATGGCGTTGGCAAGGCCGCAAACTGCCGCTTGAGCTCCCATGCTTACTGCGGGCAAAATCAGGGCTTCCGTGCCGATGACGGGAATGAATCCTGGCTTGGTGACTGACCAGAGCAAATCCCAGAACGAGATGATCTCGAAGCTCGAATCCTTGATGCCGGCAACGCCGAGATCTGCCAGTTTCTTGAGGAGCTTGGGCTTGACGGTGACACCGGTTGCCTTTGGGTTGTTGTAGATGAATACGGGGATGGAAACAGCGTCAACCAGTGCCTGGAAGTGTCGCTCGACAGCTTCGTCATTGAACCCGTAATAGATTGGCGGTACGGCAGCGACTGCATCGGCTCCGGCGCCTTCTGCATGCTTGGCCAAATCGACCACGGATCGAGTGGAACATCCGCCCACATGCAAGATGACGGGTATTTTGCCGTTGACTTCGTTGATAATGACCTCAGCGACTGTCTTTCGCTCTTCGGAGGTCATCAACGGTCCAGAGCCGTAGGTTCCGCATGGATAGAATCCCTGCACCTTGTTGACGAGGAACCTGACGATTTCTTTTTGTGCTTTGGGATCGAAATCACCGCTTTTGTCAAACGCGGTCAACATAGGCGGAATAATTCCCGTGATCTTCTTTGTCACTGTGTACCTCCTTAAGGTACTTCGCTACAAGTCTCTAGAGACAGGCTCAGATGCTCAATCCAAGAGCAGCGAGCTTCTCTGGTGTTGGATGTCCTGATGTCTTGTCCCACCCGCGCTCTTCGTAGTAGTCGTCGAGCATGTGGGCAAGATCCTCCCGGTGAAGGGTTTTCGTTTGATAGTAGTCTTCCATTTCAATGCGCCCCTCGGGAGCCTCCATGGGGCGGAACCAGACATCTGGCGGTTGATCGTCCGCACGGGAGAAGCCATCGCGAACGTTGATCATTTTGGCCAAGTTGCTGACACGCTCACCTCGGCGAATGAGTTCGCGTGCATTGATCTGTTCCCCGACTGCAGCGCTGTACAGGCGAGCCATATCGTCAGCAAAGATCAGCGCTTGGTAGGTATAGATGGTGCAAAGGCCAATCGCATTCTTTACCCGCATCAAGTCTTCCATATAGGCTGTATAGCGGCCGACATTAAACTTTCCAGAGTAGTCGGTTTCCAGGAAGATGCGGTCCATGACTTCATCAGACAATCCCCAGTGAGCTGCCTGGTCACGAATTTCTTCGAGGGTTTTGCCACGCGAATTCGTACGCGTGTGCGAACCGCCGTGATGCGGCCTCGGGCGTGTCAGGAAAGTCATCATCAGTGGATGGAATCGTGACGGACGTGCGTCGTAGATGAAATCCACGCCCTTGCATACGCCAGCGTACCAGTATTCGGATGGATCAAGACCCAGTTCCTCTTGTACGCGATACCAACCATCTGCAAGGATGTCCCCCAGACCTTCCCTATTGGCGGTCATGGTATAGAGACGCTGATATGTCGGGTAGTCTCGGGCAAGTGTGATGCCATCCTGTTCTGCGGGAATCCTTCCACGTTCGGCCATTCGTGTGACAAAATCGATGAGCCGCGTGGTCGTATAGAAATCAATGCCTGTGTATGAATTCGCTTCTGTCACCAAATGGATCATCTTGCGATCATCCTCAATCCCCAGGAGCTGACCAGAGGTTGCGCTCTTGCTATAGGGAGAGCCTAGCCCTTGCTCCCCATCGAATTCGCCTCCAGGCAGAACCCATCGCAGGCGGCAATTCAATGGGCAACTTGCGCAAGCGATTACGGCTCGAAGAGATTCGAGTCGTTTTTCTTCGCCATAGAGCTTGTCCCACGACTCTTTCTCCCACATGCCTGGATTCTGTGTATGCTTGAACGTTGACCATCCAGCTGCAAGACCCAGTTTGATCCAATGTTCCCGGCGAGGCCACGTCATAGCGCGCTCGCACAATTCGTCGGCGATCTGGTTGTAGCCTATAGGATCGGCAACTCGAATACTGCCTGTCCCGTGCGCAACGACGGCTTTCACATTCTTGGATCCGAAGACGGCCCCGAGGCCGCCGCGGCCAAGAGAATTGGTTCGATCGATGATCGTCAGCGCGCTGCGTACCAGTTTCTCACCCGCTGTCCCAATCACGAGCACACCCGCATCCTGTCCCTCTTGTTCGATCAGGGTTCGGGACACTTCGTCAATTCCCTTTCCCCATAAGTCGCCCGCAGGCTCAATGGACAAGCCGCCATCGCGGATCGCAAGGATGACAGGTTCTGAAGCCTTTCCCTGAATGACGAGACGATCGCATCCTGCTTGTCTCATCCCGATTGCGAAGTAGCGCCCTCCAGATGTGCAGGATCCGACGTAGTAGCGATGATCGGCAGACGCAACGGTTGGGAACTTCGTGATCGCGGTCAGCTTGGATGCACCCATAACTCGCGTTCCGACGAGGGTCCCCGGATTGAGAACAATCATGTTCTCGGGAGAGAAAGGATCAATCCCAGATGGGAGGCGATTGGCAACAATGCGCCATCCGAAGCCTGAACCGCCTAGGACATCCGCAACTTCGTCGTACGTCCTCTCTTCAACATGAACCTGGCTGCGCGTAAGGTCAACGAACCATGTTCGATCGATCGGACGAGTCACAACGCCTCCCTCATTCACACGAACCACTCTCCCAATTTGGCTCGAAAGTAATCGCTTTGTAGGAACAGGCAGCAGCGCAAGCGGGATTCCCCCCACAGAGATCGCAGCGGAGAGACTTAATCATTGGCGCGGTCTTTTCCGTCTCCAGATCTCTTTCTAGGATGATGTAGGATGCCGATGGGTTGTATTCCAGCGTCTTGGTAAATGAGCAAGCCATTTGGCAACTTCTGCACCCTCGGCAGCGATCCGGCCAAATCGTGAGCCGCCCTCCAATGGATATCATCTGATCCCCCTTCCCATAGTGCTACCGTTGTACGAGTTCGAGGATGTTCCCCTCAGGATCATTGAAATACCCGATTGTCCAGCCATTGCTTGTCGACCGGATGTTCTTCACTTCAATGCCCTGTTCTGCCAAACGCACCATCTGCTCGTCCATATTGTCGACCGCAATGCCAAGATGCGTAAACCCAGGGCTGTTGAGTGCTCGTTCGGTTTCCATTGCGCTGGTAGGAAGGATTTCTACGATGGCTCCTGAAGCTCCTTGTAGGAAGACAACCGCTGGTTTCCCCTCTCCACGATCAATGCGGCGGACTTCGCGTAAGCCAAGGGCGTCGGTGTACCACTTTGCCAACGCCTCACTGTCATGTGCATAAATACCCACGTGTTCGATATTCACGAGGCCCCCTCTCGATCTATATTGCTTCGGCAAACGCGGTAACCATCATGGCTTCAGCCTCAGGGAACAGCAAAGGAACGATGAATGCGCGTTTGAGCGCTTTCCCGACAAGCGGAGCGATATTCGGGTCTTCCAAGATGAGGAACTTTTTGCCGCTCAAAAGGAATTTGCGGTGCGCGGGAAACGGAGGGTCTGCTTTTCGCCCTTCCGGAATGTTCTCAATCCCCATGATATCCGCCCCCACGCAACGCATCTTCGGCAAAGAGACGAGATACTCTGCAGCTTCAGGAGAGAATCCAGGCTGACGCATGGTATATCGTTCAGGATCGGATTCTCTGTAGCGGGAGAACCCCGTGTAGATAAGTAGCAGATCGCTCTCTTGGAGCTTAGCCGCGTGCGATTCAAGATCGCTCACTTTAATCAGTTCTTGGTCGGTCTTGGCGACCTGTATCAGGAGTGGCTGTTCGAACACGAAATCGGCGATGCTGAAGTCACCAAGATTCGGTCGCTCTTTTGAGACGTGGAAGGCTGTATCCACGTGAGTGCCTGTGTGGACAAAGGCATCAATGAAGCTGGTGTTGTTGTACGACTCCCACCGAACTCCCTCGAACTCGTTGTCTGCGGGAGCAGGCGTCATGCGTGAGCGCGGACGCAAAACAGGTCCCGCAATACCGCCTGGCATGAGTACGTTTTTGGCATCCAGTGGATAAGAAAACTGTACGTACATCGTTGAACTCCTTTCTGGTCTTCCGGACCGGGTAGAGAATATCGAGCCGTCCCACTGATGTCAAGGTGTAACCACGAGCTTACGTCTTGACGTACCGACAGCATATTGTTACACTGTCGAAATTACATGTCGTGATCAATACCTGCCGATTTGCTGAAAGGGGTGGAAAAGCCGGTGGACATTCAAGAAATCGAGAATCGACTGAGCGAGTATGCAACCCGCGAGACGGCCCTGCTAGCGCCTGATGCTTCCATCCCTCTCTATTATCAGCTTTACAGGCTGCTGAAACGGTTCATCGAAATCGGATCCCTTCGAGAAGGAGATCGATTCCCTTCTGAGGAAGTGATCTCTTCTTCCTTCGGTGTCAGCCGTCCTACGGCGAATCGTGCTGTCCAAGAATTGGTGGGACAAGGATGGATTGCCCGCGAGCGAGGTCGCGGAGCCTTCGTGCAGGACAAGACCTTCGCCGGTTTGTCACTACTCAGTGAACATCTGAGCCTCACGGAGCAGTTCCCTCCCGGCACAACGCTGGAGACAACATTCATCATGCGGGACGTGATTCCCTGTGAATCGCATCTTGCGGAGCTATTCCATCTCCCTAAGAGTGCCTCTCTTCTATTCATCCGCCGCTTGCGCCAGGTCGATGGAAAACCGGTCATGGTTTGTGACTCGTATTTGCCAGCCGAGAAATTTGTCAATCTTGGAGAATCCACGCTTGTTCGAGGCAGTCTGTATGCAACTCTAGAAGAAAGATATGGGTACGTCATTGAGCGGTCAGAGAGGAAGATCGTTGCCCATGAGGTCATCGATCAGCAAGTTGCCGAACTCCTCGGCGTGCTTCCCTTCAGTCCCATCCTTTACTTCACAGGGCTAACTTTCGTCCGCGGCATGGAGGATCCAATCGAATACATGCGGTCATACGTTCGCGAGTGCGTCGCATTCACGAACACGGTCTATAGGCCGATTCAAACATCCAAAACAAGAATGGAAGATGAGGTGTAATACCGCCGATGCAAGCCACTCCCCAAACCACGTCAACTGCGCAGCAGGGACCCAGCATGCTAGAGCCCAACCGTAATGGGGTGCTCATCAACATGACGGGAATTGTCAAGCGATTCCCAGGTGTGTTGGCACTCGATCATGTCGATTTTGAGTTGAGACCCGGTGAAGTGCATGCATTGCTGGGGGCCAATGGAGCAGGTAAGTCGACACTCATCAAGATCCTTTCAGGTGTCTATCACAAAGATGAAGGGGATGTTCAGCTTCGCGGCGAATCGGTGGATATCCGCGATCCGCGGCATTCGCAGTCACTGGGGATTGCAACGATCTACCAGGAATACAATCTCGTTCCTGACTTGTCAGTTGCTGAGAACGTGTCACTAGGCCACATCCCGATCGGAAAGAGCTTTCTGACACGATTTCTCATCAATCGACGAGAAATGAACCGAACGACAGATCGAATACTTCGCAATCTGCAGGTGGATATCTCGCCAAACACACCCGTAAGGCGACTTGGTGTCGCCAAGCAGCAGATGGTTGAGATCGCCAAAGCGCTCTCCCTGGCATCTGAAATCTACATTATGGATGAGCCCACAGCCGCCCTGAGCCCGAAAGAAATCGAGGAGCTGTTCCGCGTGGTGAGACAGATGAAGGAGAGCGGATCGTCTGTCATCTACATTTCGCACCGCCTTGAAGAAGTTGGAGAGATTGCCGATCGAGTGACCGTCATGCGGGATGGCCGTAGAGAGGACACGTTAAAGGCTAAAGATGCTTCCATGGATCGTCTCGTCAAGTTGATGGTGGGGCGATCAGTTGCGCGCGGTAATCCTCGTCCTCCATGTGCACCTGGAGCGAAGCTTCTGCAAGTAGAAGGCCTTTCTCGAAAGGGTGTGTTTGAGGATGTCAATCTGGACATCTGCGCAGGAGAGATTGTGGGACTTGCTGGCTTGATGGGGTCAGGCCGCACGGAAGTGGCCCGGGCCATTTTCGGCGCCGATCGAGCAGATAAGGGCCAGGTTTGCGTCTCTGGCAAGCCTGCTCGCATCAAGTCTCCAAATCACGCAGTCAGGCAAGGCATTTGTTATCTTCCTGAGGACCGAAAGGGCCTAGGTTTGGTTCTTTGCGCAAGTGTGCGTGACAACATCATTCTAGCCTCTCTCTCTAGATTTAGCCGTCTCCGATTTCGTGGCAAGGGGATCATTCTTGACTACAAACGGATTCGGAAGGAGGTGATGGAACGGATTCAATCGCTAGATATCAAGACCCCGAGGATTCAACAACTCGTTGAAACCCTTAGCGGTGGGAATCAGCAGAAAGTCGTTATTGCGCGATGGTTGTGTTCGAGCGCCCGAGTTTTTCTGTTTGATGAACCAACGCGAGGAATTGATGTTGGCGCGAAGTCAGAAATCTATGGGTTGGTGAGAACGCTCGCAGAAGATGGAGCGGGCATCCTCATCATTTCATCTGAGGTCGAGGAGCTGGTCGACGTATGTGACCGGGTTTATGTCTTGCGCCAAGGACGCATCGTCAATGAGCTGGATCGGGAAAGTATCTCGAAGGAGGCCATTCTTGCGGCAGCCCTTACAGGATCTGCAGAAGAGCATGGCGAACAGCTTCGAAATTGCATGGAAGACCCTAGCTAGATTCCTCAAGGAGGAAACCTTATGAAACGCGCGTTGTTGCTAGTACTCATTGCCGGACTCATTGCGGTGCCTGTGTTCAATGCAGCCGCAGCCACCTACAAGGTAGGATTTGCCTGCATGACCCTCGCCTATACGTGGATGACCTATGCGTATCAGGCAGTCATCGATGAGGCCGCCAAGTATCCTGAAATCCAGTTGGTTGTCGAGAACGCACAAGGGGACGCGGCTCGGCAGTACGAAATCATGGAAAATTTCATCGCCCAAGGGTTTGACGCCATCCTCGTCAACCCCCTGAATGTCGACGTGCTTGTTCCGGTCATCGAGGCTGCAGCTGCTGCAGGAATTCCGGTCGCCACATTTGACCGACGAGCATTCAACCAGGATTCCACGATTTTCCACGTCGGTGCAGATGATGTCTTCGGCGGACGTCTTGCTCTCGAATACGTTGCCTCAAAGCTCGATGGTGTCGGCAAGATTGTCCATATTCTTGGCGAGCTTGGTGCTTCGCCGACCATTAACCGTGCGCTCGGTATCCACGAACAGATCATTCACTATCCTGGACTGGAAATCGTTTTTGAGCAGAGCGGAAAATTCAATCCAGCCGATGGCCTGACCGTCATGGAAGATGCTATCACTTCCACGGCAGGGGACTTCGACGCGGTGATTTGCGCGAATGACGACTCCGCGTTGGGCGCAATCCAAGCCATGATCGATGCCGGCATAGATTTCGATGACGTCATTGTGGTCGGATACGACGGCGTTCCGGGCGGACTCAGTGCTCTGATCGAAGGAACGCTTGATGCAACCATTCAGTATCCTGTCGAAATGGCGCGACTTGCCACAGAGCAGCTGTGCAAGTACGTAATTAGTGGAACGATGCCTGAAAACGTCGATCTTGATATCAATCCTTGGATGCTCGTGCTTTCCAACTACGAGACCGAAGCGGAAATGAACTACGAGCTGTAATCTACCTGTCGCGGGGGAGAGACGTTTCTCCCCCGCATATTCTACGGTAGTGATGCGGTGTCAGGATGAACATGAGAGAGGAGAAGGGGCATTAGGATGGAACAAACGAGCATGACTCGAACTCGACGAATCGGGACCCTTGCAAGGCACGCAGGTCAGCGCCTATTTCGAGAATATAGCATTCTCTTCATTTTTCTGTTGGTGTGTGCGCTGATCGCAAGCATACGTCCTGTCTTCCTAAGCGTAAACAACATTTTCAACGTCATTCGCCAGGTGTCGATGATTGGCATTATGTCCGTAGGTATGACATTCGTTATTCTGTCTGCTGACATCGATTTGTCCGTCGGATCTGTGGCCGGTTTCTGCGGCGCATTGACGGCTGGTTTGATGGCGCGGCAAGGGTTGTCCCCTCTCGCGGCGATTCTTATTCCAATTCCCCTTGCAGCTTTGATGGGATGGGTCATGGGAATCATCATCACCAAAGCCAAGGTTCATTCGTTTGTCGTGTCATTGGGGATGATGTCTGTCGCGCGCGGGATGGCGCTGGTCTATACCAAGGGCCTGTCAATCGGTAATCTGCCCAAATCATTCGGAGCACTTGGTGGAGGGATGGTCGGACCAATTCCTGTACCTGTCATCGTCTTTGTTATATTCATGATTCTTGGCTACGTGATTCTTACCAGAACGCCTTATGGTCGCGCGGTTTATGCGATCGGCGGGAATCAAGAGGCAGCACGACTCTCTGGAATCAAGGTTGATCGGTATCGCATCGCCAATTTTATCCTTTGCAGCACACTAGCAGGATTTGCTGGAATCATCCTTGCATCACGGACACGCTCGGCGTGGCCCGCAGCCGCTACGGGGTGGGAGTTGG
>JAHITR010000070.1 GCA_018817505.1 Candidatus Bipolaricaulota bacterium
AGGCTCCAAACCGCCAGGAGAACCTTTTCCTCTCTTCGGTTCCTTTCTTACCTTGCCATGATCAATCGTTGTGTTCCATCATGAGGGGCTATGAGCGGAGTGGGCAAGTACGAGAGTCAGTATCGCGAGCAACGAGGAGTCTGCGGGGAGCCGTTCCCCGAGATCGCGAGCTTCTTTGAGTCCTATGATAAACAGGCCGCGCGAATCCTCGATCTGGGCTGCGGGCAGGGTCGAGATGCGCTCATGGCGGCTCGACACGGTCACTCCGTGTTGGGCGTCGACTCTTCCAAGACAGGCATCCGGCAGATGCTCGAAGATGCCGATGCGGAAGGACTCAGCGTAGAGGGGGTTGTCGCTGATCTCACGAAGTACAAGATCGAGGGGAGTTGCGACGTCATCATCCTGGATCGCGTCCTCCACATGCTCGAGAAGGATTCGCGCAATGCCTTGCTCAAACAGGTACTCCAACACGTCTCTCCCAGTGGCTTCGTTCTGATTGCGGACATGCCGAGCAACAAGGCCGCACTGCGAGATACGTTCAGCCGAGACTCGCGGAAGTGGTCTGCTGTACTGGATAAGAAGGGATTCCTCTTCATGCGAAGAGACTCGTAGAACGGTCAGCCGTCACCACGCAGCAGCCAACGAACGCGTTCTACATTCAGTCCCCCAGGCTCCATAACTCAAGTGGTGCTGCTCGTCACCATCTGGCGTTGGTTAGGCGCAAGACTAGGATCTGCCCTTTCGTCTTGTTGGGTCGCAAGCCAAATTCAACAGCAGAACTGAACTCGCGCAACGAAACAAGAGATGGCTCGGGAAGCGTGATCTGACAAGCCGCTACCGAACTCTCTCGAACAGGTAGAGGGGGGCGGTCTTGGTGTAGGCGACTCCTCGGCCAAGCCTACGCAGCAGCTCCTCGGTCACGTCCGTCTTCTTCTTCGGTTTGAAGTAGGCATCTAGATTGTCTTGTACCACGCGCAGCTGATCACCACGTCTCTGGACTGAACTGATGAACAGGTAGTCCGAATCGATGGATGCGAGTCCTGCATCTCCGTGGCTGTTGTTCACAGCGAGAATGCCTCCTATCTTCAAGTAGCGCTTACAGGGCTTGGAGATGAATCCGGCGTATAGAGAGAGGAGTAGATCACAGCTACGTTCAGGTTCGTCGAGGCTGCTTTCGTAGCTGGTGCCATAGAACGTCAACTGAGGGGATTCCTCGTAGACCTTGTTCTTCTCGACGAATGCACGCACCTCATCCATCTGCGAGAAGAACCGCTGCGCGTTGCGATCGTTGTCCACGTAGATCACGGAAGGGAACAGGAAGGAGGCAGTGACGTGGATGAAGCTGCCAGGATACAAGACCCGTTCCCACGTTCGCCAGGCTGCGAGCGCATCGAAGAGTCCCCGGCGAGCCTTGTCGCCCGCGTAGTATTTCTCGTACAGGTTCCCGACGAATCGTTCTATCATAGAAGCAGGGCACCTCCCCTGAGAGCTTCATTGAATGTCGAACGGCCAGTTACTCAGTCTACGCGATGCGGCAGATCCGCATAATCTCCCTTGGCACACACCAGCGCACTGTGCGATTTTCATAGCGCCCAGGCTCCAAACTGAATCGCGGGTCACATGTCCGCTCTCTCAAGGTAGGTCTTGCAGGATTTCAAGAATGCAGCGCCCATTTTGGATCGACCAAACTTGCGGTATAGAAATCCAAGGAAACCGCGAGCCTCAACGTCGCTGATACTGACTCGATACTTGACTCCGGCGTCAGTCCTTGTGAATTCTTCCAAGAAGTGGCTCCTGGCTGTGACACTCGATCCAGCTTCGTACTCCTCATCAAGTTCCACGACAACTCTTTCAGCTTCCATGAGCTTACGGATTCTTGTTCGCTTCATGAGGCCTTCGTTGGTTCTGATGGTCACGAAATCAGTTCCCTGCTCTACCAACGAAACGTTTGCCATGCCAGGCATGTGAGCGACGACTCCGACGTAGTGCTCGCCGGGGTCCTCGAGGGAATTCTTAACCTTCTCGATGCTGCACTCGATTTCGTTCGAGCCTTCAAACCAGACTCCCATTAGGTGTCCTCCTATTCGTCGCATAATAAGACCCGCAACCGGGCTATCCAGTCAAGTTTGAGGGTGGTCCGAGGAAGGGCTCCCATGTTGCAGCGCACGAACGCGTTCCACATTCAGTCCCGCGGCTCCAAACGCTAAATCCCAGCACCGTTCTGTGGCAATCTAGGCGGTCGGCAAGGTGAATGAGAAACGCGTGTACTCGCCTTCCACGCTATCGGCCACAAGTCGTCCGCCGTGTTCCTGAGCAATACCGTAGCTGATTGAGAGTCCCAGTCCAGTTCCCTTCGTGCGACATTTCGATGTGTAGAAAGGATCAAAGATGCGATCAAGCGCAGCTGCCTCTATTCCCTTGCCGTAATCTTCAACGCAGATCTCGGCTCTGTCTCCGCCGCTCGCCGATACTAGTCTCGCAGATAGCACGAGCTGTTTGTCCTCGTGGAAGCCATCGTATCGTGCATTCAGTGCATCTACAGCATTGGTAAGCAGATTGATGATCACTTGCATGATCTGGCCACTGCGACACCTAACATTCGGCAGATCGGTTGGAATATCAACTCGCAGATCGATCTGACTCCGTTTGATGTGAGAGCGGACCAGGGACATCGCTTGCTCCACAATATCACGGACCCTCGCCGGGCTATGCTCCTCAGACTGCGGAGCCGCGAACGAAAGTAGACTCGAAACAATCTTGGCGATCCGTCGACCTTCAATCTTGGCCTCATCCAAATAGCCTTGTGCCTTAACATCGTCAATGCGGTCCCGGGCCAACTCAGCGTAGTTCATCATGCCCATGAGCGGGTTGTTGATCTCATGTGCCACACCGCTTGCCAGTGTCCCTATCGACTCCAGCTTCTGAGCCTGACGCAATCGAAGCTCCATCTGCCTGCGTTCGGTGATGTCGGTGGACAAGCCGATGATCGCAGCAAGCTCCCTCTTGATATTGTATATCGGTGTATCAGAGACGTAGGCTTCGAAGATTGTCCCGTCGCGCCTTCTACACTCGAACTCGCCAGTCCATGTCATTCCCGAACGAAGTTTTCCCATGATCTCGTTGGCCATCTCTTGCGAGATCGCAGGGACCGTTACGTCAGCAATGTTCTGCCCTATTGCCTCGGATTGAGACCACCCGTAGAGTCGCTCAGCGGCTGGGTTCCAGTACATGATTTCCCCAGATGGGTCAGTGACAATCACCGCCTCGTTAACTGCATCAAGTAGGCTGGCCTGGAAGCTAATCCTCTCCTGGGCTTGGGAGCGGCGCAAGAGGAAGATCGACACGATCAGAGCTGAGACCATGGCTACAACGATGAAGGCTACCCGGATGTACAAGTCGTGCGGCGGAATTCGAGCCCAGAACGAGTCCCACAAGGAAAGCGGCTGCTCAAAGAGCAAAAAGCGAACTCTGGCAGCAAAGGCTACGTATCCATAGATCGAATCCCCGACCCAGAAGAGGGCACCAAGAAAAAGGCCAATCGCGAACGGACCCAGCAAGCAGTAGAGGCACCTCGTTCCTAGTTTGCGCTTCAAGGGAGATCGCCCTCAATCTCATCGTAGACGACGTCGGCCACAACGACCAGCCCGGGAGGGATCTCAAAGCCAATGCGTCGAGCCACTTCCAAGTTTAGAACGATCGATTTTGGCTCCTCAAACACCTGGTCGAGATCCCGCGGCCGAGTACCGTTAAGAATCATATTGACATTCTCTGCTTGCCACTTTCCAATCGATTCGTAGCTTGCACGTTGGATAGACATCAGGGCCCCACGTCGAACGAGATCAGGTCCCTCCAAAGCCCATGTGGGCACATCGTGCTCAAACAGAGAAACTAGCACACTTGGAAGATGCTCGGCCGTAAGCGCAAGATGGGATGTGATAAGAAATGCGTCGACTTCGGGGGCGAGCTTTGCAATACACGCCATCGCGCTGTTCAAAGCTTCCTCTTCACTGACATCAGTGTCTGGAGCGACGCACGTAACGAGTTCAAATCCCATGCGATCGGCCACCAACGCTGCATCATCAAGAACCGCGTAGGTTCTACCCTCCGGCGTATCGTCAAAGATGATCCCCAGCCTCTCGAACCCAAGCAGGTTGTGAAACACCGTTATCTGTCGGATGAAACGATCAGGGTCCGTACGTGCATGAACATGGTCGTATCCCGAGTCAGAAGCACTCACGATAATGCCAGCTTGAATAGGGTTGTTGGTAGACATTACCAGCGTTGGAACGGAGTGCTCGTTGTTGGCTAAATCGAGGCCAGCCCAAGTACCCAGTGCAAGCACCAGATCAATATCTGCCCCGGTTGAGAGGCGCCGGAGAGCATCAGCCCGGTTCTCTTCACGCATCAGCGTATTCCAGCCGGAAGACCAGAACGCGTCCTCGACAAACTCAAGGTAGTCGCTCTGTATGTTCTCTGCCATCCACGCCCAGAGATACACGACATCATCGGCAGCGGGGAATGACGGCCAGGCGACAGGTTCAAGCCAACCAAGCTCCGCAAGACCATCTACCAGCGCAATGAGTTCTCCTTGGTAGTCGACCCATGGACCTCCCTCGTAGTAGGCGATCCTCCAACGGACCTCGGCATTGGTCCTCGGTGCTGCAAACGACCAAAGAGGAAGCATGAGCAACAGCACCGCAGACACGGCGATTATTAGAATCCCACGAATACGGGTCCGCACGAATCAGCCTCCCCAGCCCGAGACCACAATACAAGACTTTCCTAGACAAAGGAAATCGCCGACTCGCCGTCCACTCATCCGCACGACGGCCCATAGATTCGGTTTGGGGTGCTACAGGACCATTGTTCACACATCGCGCTCTGCAGTGCAACTTTGAGGTTTGTACACTACCGGGAGCCTTGATGTTGAGTAGTGTCTGTAGCTATGAGAAGACGCGGGGTAAGACCCGTATGGGGCCTCAGGGATGTGTGTGAGATGTGGGAAACGCATCACCACTCCGCGACACACGAACGCGTTCTACATTCAGTCCCCCAGGCTCCACAGAACATCATGGGACATCCGTCCGCATCGCTCTTCCTGTCGATCCGAATCCAAGATGAAGCGCTATTCGTGTGCAGCCCCTTGGTTGTGATCTGCACAGCAGAGAGCCACACATGGCCGCAAGACACGTAGGTGGGCTCTTAACGAGTCTTGAAGCCATCTCCCCCAAGGTGATGGCGGACGAGTGGAGTCCAGGCGTTACTACGAGAACCGCTCATCTGCGATTCTTGTTGCGACTGAGCCCCGCGATTGGGCGATCCACCCAGTCCGGACTTCCGCCGGAGCATCGAACTCAGGGACGTAAGGCTTGATGTCAAGAAGCGGCGTGCCGTCAAGAATGTCCAGATTGCGGATGTACAGAATGCCTTCTTCAATCCTTTCCAGCTGAACGACGGAAAGGCCAAGCGGATTTGGGCGCCTAGGGGCGCGTGTGGCAAATACGCCTCGCGGCTCGGTATCCATGAACGGGATGACGCTCAGATTGAATGAGGAACCGCGGTGAAAATGGTACAGCAGGATCACATGCGAGAAACTGTCCAGATCCTTGAGTCCGGCTCTATAGGGCTCGAATACCTCAACGGTGCCAATTGCCGCCGCCGCCCCAGTTGGCTGGATCGGCATGCCCTCAGGACTTGTGAAGGGAGAGTGAATAGTCCCGATTGGAGTAAGCACAATACCTGACTCCTCTTTGTCGAAGCCAGCCACGCCATCATTGCCTTGGACCATGTCAACCACCTCGGTATCAGTGTAGCCTGTCCAAGCGCGATGTTGATCCCATCGGCCGTGGCTCTTCTGCTCTCGCGCGAGAGATTGAGTGCAGGTCATCAAATGGGATGCGGATGATAGCTTCCTTTGGGCCAACTAGACTGTGGGACCACGTACGAGCATCTCCCACATGTGCACTGCGGGAGCAGGATATGTTTCAAGGTAGGTAGGAGCTCCAGAAGCTGTTGAGATCACTCTCTCCCAGATTCTGGATCCCGCCATCTCAAGTGTCTCATGGCCTTCAAGTACGGTACCGCAGTAGACATCGAAGCAATCTCGCAGGTCACGATCATGTGGGTTACTCAGGATCTTGATGATAGGCATCAGGGGGAATGGTCCCAGGTTCGAGGCAATGAGAGAAGGGATACGTGCAGGCAAACCGCCCCCAACGCTAAAGATGAGGAGCTGAACCCCTGCAGCGGCCCAACCGAGTACGAGCTGCGGGACATTGGCGGGACAGTCCATCATATGAAGACCAGGAGATGTAGGAGCTTCGCCCCAGCCGAAGACACTCATCACAAGTCTTGTTCCCGTCTTGAGAACGCCACCAAGCGATTTCTCTTCTAGTGTTGTGAGCCCCCCACGGATATTGCCTGGCGTTGGCTGTGTACCGCGAGGGTCAACGCCAGTGGAACGAATTCGCTGTGCAGTCTCATCGATAGCTTGCTGGATCTGATATTTCGTCTGATCTGTTGCTGCACGGCGCATGAGCAGGTGTTCGGCGCCAATCAGCTCTGTCGTTTCAGAGAAGATGACGGTTCCCCCTTGATCGATCAGACGATCAGCGACATGGCCAATAGCTGGATTTCCAGCTAAAGCAGATGTGGCATCCGATCCTCCGCACTTAACGCCCAGAGTGAGCAAAGCATCATCGACTGTTGTACGCGAGCATTGTTGAATCCAATTGGATTGCGCGGACAACCAGACCCTGCCTTGAGTGATGACCTCCTCCCAACTGCCGCACTTCTCAACAGTCAAGCACTGCACGGGCTTGCCTGTGAGAGCAATTTGAGAAGCAATATCGTCTGCGGAAAGAGAGTCACAGCCAATTCCTACGACAAGGACTGCGGCGGCATTTGCATTTCGACCCAATCCCACCAAGCAGTTCATGGCTGCTGTGTTGTCCTCACCAAGATGTGCACAGGGCTGGCTGTGAAGCAAGGGGAACGTAGTCGGGATATCAATAGCACAACTCAGTGCCAGTTCGTTTGCACATTGTCCCGCAGGGAGCACCAACAGAACATTGCGGATGCCAACTTTGCCATCAGAACGAAGGAATCCTTGGAAGCTCATGTCCTCATCCCCTCATCACTACAAGCGATCGCTTATGACGTTGTGTACGTGAACATGAGACCCCTGAGGAATCCGTTGAGAGGAGACCCCGATACTCTCTCCAAACTTTATTACATGCTCTCCCGACGTAATCTCATGCACGGACACTTTGTGAAACGATTCAATGGAATCCTCAAGTCTTATTGTGCCAAGGCGCATGAGTTCTAGATCAGTGATCACAACATTATCGCCAGAATCTGCACGATTCATAAGTGTCGCAATGTTGTCCTTGGGATGGACAAGCAAGGCACGAACCGTGGCATTTAATGGATTCACGTACACTCCCCAAACGGAGCTTCTTGTGTTGAGTTAACGAACGATTCTTAGTCCGCCGCCATCCAAAACCCGCTCCACTTCCTCAACGGTTGCCCAGCAAAGATCACCAGGAATCGTTTGCTTGAGTGCCGACATTCCAACACCATAGCGAACGCCCTTGGATGCTCCCTCAGCGAGATAGCCATAAAGAAATCCACCGACGAATGAATCTCCAGATCCGACGCGGTCAACGACCTCGATATCGTAGGTGGGTGCTCGATGAATCGTATCGGTGTCGGTTTCATAGGCAATGGCTGTCCATTGGTTGCGCCACACTGAGGGGTTCTCTCGTAACGTAATTGCGGCAACTCTTAAATCAAATGTCTCAGCCAATCGGCGAACGACGGCCTCGTAGCTCGATTCTTGAATTCCAAACACACGCAGGGTGTCCTCTTCAGTGGCGAACAGAATATCCGTCTTCTTGGCAATCGTTGTCATGACTTTGCGCGCCTCGGATTGCGTCCACAGCCGGGCGCGGTAATTCAAGTCGACACACACGAGGGCATCTGCCTCACGCGCCTTGTCAACGGCTTCAAGCGTAGCTTCAGCTGCAGATGCGGAAAGTGCTGGGGTGATGCCGGATGTATAGAAGAACTTTGCACCATCCAGTGCCTGATTCCAGTCGATTTCCTTGGGTTGAATTCGAGCGATGGCCGAATCAGAACGATCATAAATTACGGAGTTGGCTCGCGGAGACGCACCGAACTCAACGTAATAGGTTCCGATACGATCATCAGCTGTCCAAGCAATCTGCGTTGTATCGATACCATGTTCACGCGCTCGATTCTCAACAAGACGACCAAGAGGATTCCGAGTCAAACGGGTTATGAAAGACGTGCGTAACCCTAGACGTGCAGCTGCGACTGCAGCATTTAGTTCTGAGCCTCCAACATGTACATCCAGGGTTGTCGCCTGTTCAAGACGGTGAAAACTCGGAGGGGAGAGGCGAATCATCGCCTCTCCAAAGGTTACTAAGTCAGGGCGAATGGACACGGAGACACTCCTTATAATCCTCGACGAGGGTTTTAATCAACTGAGATCTACGAAGAGTTTCCTTATAATCTCCGGCAGTCAACCATGAGCCCACACAGACTAGGGCGGCGCCTGCATCGAGGTAGGCGATCATATTGTGGTCTGTAATCCCCCCTGTTGGTACGAGAGGAATTTCAGGAAGCGGTCCTAGTAGATCCGATAGAAATTCAGGACCGAGGCGCGCTGCCGGGAAGATCTTGACGAAGTCTGCCCCCAATTCCCAGGCTTTGAGTACTTCGGTTGGCGTCATGGCACCAGGAATCACGACAGCGTTCCGTTCAATGACTCGGCAAATAACGTCTGAACTGCACGTAGGAGAGACGATGAATTGCGCTCCTGCATTCAAGCATCGATTGGCATCAGTAGCGGTTCGAACAGAACCCGCTCCGACGATGGCATCTGTGCTTTCCACCAGCCGTTGGATGACATCGACTGCTCCTGGGACGGTCAACGTGATCTCGATCGTATGAAGCCCTCCTTCAATGATTGCCCTAGCGTCTTCATAGACGGAGTCTGGGTCATTGCCGCGGAGGACGGCGATGACAAGCTCTGAGCGGAGAAGATCTCCCAGTGCTTTTCGTTCGATGGTATTCATAAACCTGTCCTTTCCCCGCCTGTTAACGAGTGAGCCATCCGCCATCGACTCGAACAATTGTGCCAGTGATATAGTCTGAAGCTGCGGATGAGAGGAAGACGATGGTTCCGCACAGATCCTCTGGTTCTCCCCAGCGATCCATCGGGACACGACTCAAGATTTCACGATTTCTATCTGGATCGGCACGAAGCGGCGCTGTGTTGTCTGTGGCCATATATCCAGGAGCGATACCATTCACATTGATTCTGTGGGGGGCCCATTCATTGCCTAGCAGTCGCGTGATTCCAGCGACAGCACTCTTGCTGGCCGTATAGGGAGCAACAAGAATTCCTCCAGAAAACGACAGCATCGAACAAACATTGACGATCTTCCCGGGCTGTCCCTTGTCAATCAGGCTCTTTCCGAATGCCTGTGTGAGGAAAAACAAGCTCCTCAGATTGACGTTCATTACCGCATCCCAATCTTCAACAGGGAATTCGTGTGCCGGATGCCGGCGAATGATTCCCGCATTGTTGATAAGGATATCAAATCCTCCAAGCTGTGATTCCGCAGTTTCAAGGATTTTTTGGATGTCAGCAGTCTTTGAGAGATCGGCCTGGATCTCTACGAATCGCCGCCCAAGAGACTCAATCCTTCTTTTGGTTTCAGATAGAGGAGTAATGATATCGATGCCGACAATATCAGCGCCGGCTTCAGCCAAACCAACGGCCATTGCTTGCCCCAAGCCCCGTGCCGCGCCAGTAACGAGTGCGACCTTCCCCTCCAGATTAAAGGCATCGAGTATCATGATAGGTTTTCTTCGATGTTCTGGATGACGGGAACGGTGCGGGCAACCCAGCCAACGTTTGGATCATCAACTGTAGCCTGGGTTCTTGTGTTCCCAGCGAGGAACCAAAGGTAATAGGTTGTATATCCAGGGGCGGAAACGACTGTGTGATAGCCCTTGGGCATCATCAAGATTGTGTCATCCTTGACTGTGTAAGCTTCGTCAATGCTGCCATCATCCGTGTAGTACTTGGCGAGGCCCCAGCCATCGGCTGGCGAGACTCTGAAGTAATACATCTCTTCCATGAATACCTCTTTAGGAAGGTCATCGACCTCGTGTTTGTGCGGAGGGTAAGTGGACCAGTTGCCGGAGGGTGTGAATGTTTCGCCGACAATCAGACGGCCAATGAGTCGACCTGGTTGCTGACCCTTGGTTAGAATTTTATGAAATTTGCGGGAGAAATTGGAGATTCCCCATTTCCCGACCTCTACATCATCTGGTGTGATCAAGAATGGAGCGGAGCCGTCTTCGGCTTTGGCCATTGGAAGGGCGGCTTCGAATCGTATGCCATCTTTTGGGACGGAGATTGTAAACGCACAGTTGGGTGGCATGTAGAGGGAATGAGGTTTCCCCGAGAATACGTTGGGGCGGCCACCTACAGCGCCAAATTCAACGCTACCTGCTGCAATTCCAGCAACGCCATTGAGTACGACGAGCACGGCCTCTCGATCGCCGGTATTCCCCTCATAAGACTCGCCGGGCGCAAGTGAGATCTTCGAGAAACCGAGCAGGTTGCATGGATTAGTATCAAGCGGGTTCATTCCCGAGGCATTCTTCAGATTGGTGAAATACATAGTGTCTCCTTCTACTTAAATAGCAATCGGGGAAGCCATTCACTGAGAGCTGGGATAACGGATACCAGAATCATGACAATAAAATTGGCCACAAGGAACGGCAGAGCTGCTACAAACGTCTCTGTCAGCTCAAGACCTGCGATTTTGTTGGCGACGTTCAAACACTGCCCAACAGGAGGTGTTGCCAATCCTACGGCGAGGCCCACAATGAGAACGGTTCCAAACTGAATAGCGCTCACACCCATGCCTTCAAATGCAGGCAGGAGGATCGGTGTCAGAAGCAGGATTGCCGGTCCTACGTCGATGAAGTCGCCCACAAAGAACAAGAGAGCGCTGAACAACAACAATGCCACACCTCCTGGCACATGAATCGATGTCAGGAATTTGGTGATAGCCAACGGCACATGCTCCTTGACAAGAATCCATGTATAGAGGCGAGAGAACGTCGTGATGATCATGATGGTCGCACTAATCCGGATACTCTGGGTCAGAAGCTTCGGTATTTCCTTCAGTTTTAGTTCTCGATAGAAGAACAGGCCAACAATAAACGCGTAAAGCACGCCCATTCCGGCGGCTTCTGTAGGTGTAGCAATCCCCATGGTAATGGTTCCTACAACAGCAATTGGCATCAAAAGTGCGGGGAGTGCTCGGCCAGACCGTCGAAGGAATTCCCAGAGTGTTAGCGTTATTCGCTCAGTCGGCCACTTTCCTCGATAGGCCATAATGGTGGCAATCACGATCATGACGACGCCGATCAAAAGGCCGGGTATTGCCCCAGCCCAGAACAGCTTGCCGATCGAGGCGCCAGAAGCTACGCCAAAAATAACCATCGGAATACTCGGTGGAATGATCATTCCCATTGTGGACGATGCAACAGTAATTCCTGTTGCCGTCGTATTTTTGTATCCCTTGGAGGTCATCTCAGGGATTAGGATGGCTCCGATAGAAGCTGTATCTGAGACGGATGATCCAGAGATTCCTCCGAAAATCATGCTGGCAATCACATTGACAACGGCTAATCCTCCACGCATGCGGCCAACGAAGACCATTCCAAAGTCAATGATGCGCCGTGTAATACCACCTTGGTTCATCAGCAATCCCATCAGCACAAACAAAGGGAGTGCCAACATTGCGAAGGAATCGGTTCCTGCAAAAATCCTTAGAGGAAGGATACCGACAAGAGATGGCTGATAAACGAGGAAATATAAGACAGCAGAAACACCTAGCGAGTAGCAAATTGGTACACCAATAACGAGAAGGGCGGCGAGTGATGCAAATAGAAGAATCATTCGGAGGGCTCCTTGCTTGGAATGGGATCGAAAATCGCCTCGATTGCATTAAACACGGCGTAGACTGAAGCGATCCCACAACCAATCGGTAGAGCGATCTGGATGTATCTCAGAGAGAATTTGAGCTCTTCAGCAAGGTTGTTGCCCGTAACAGAAATCCAACGGAAGCTGAGTACCAAGAGATAGATGTGGAGGGCAACGATAAGCGCATGAACAAGCACATCAAGGGCCCGACGTATTGTGTCTGGAAATTTCTTGACGACAATGTGGATTGCGATGTTTTCCCTTCTTCCCACAAGAATGGCTGCTCCAATAAATGTGGTATAGATGAAGGCGAATCGCAGTAGCTCGTTGCCTCCGGGAACAGAGGAATTGAAGACATACCGCAGGATGACGAGCGTGATAATCAGTACGGCAATCCCCAAAAAGGTTACCCCGACAAGTCCATTGAGCACCCAATCTAGGACTCTTTTTGCTCTACGCAAGCTCTTCATCTAGAATCCCCTTCGACACTGCTTCTACGGCAGTGTATTTTTGAAATACGGGGCACAGGCCCGAGAGGACCTGTGCCCTCGTCCCTTCGATTAGCGACCGATAGCGTCGAGAACCGAATCAAGCAATGCCTGTGAGAAAGTTCCTTCTGTAACGTAGTCACTCCATACAGGCTGAACTTTTTCAGCGAATGCCACACGCGCGGCGGCGCTGAGCTCGTTGACTTCCACATTTGCAGCAATGGTCTCGTAAGCGACCATTTCTTCTGCAAGCCAGATTGTGTCGTTGTAGATCATGGCAACTTTGGCTGCTGATGTGACGATTTTCTGGAGCTCGTCAGGTAGTGCCTCGTACCATGCGAGGTTGATGAAGAACGGGTTCGGATGAACTTGGTAGTTCGAAATCGTCAGATAGTCCTGGACTTCGTAGAACTTCATCTGAGCGATGTTCGAATAAGGGTTTTCCTGTCCATCAGCGACACCCTGCAGCAGAGCAACATAGACTTCCGTATATGCAATGCTCTGACGGTTGGCTTCAAGTGCGTCAAATGTGCGCATGATGGAGTCAATGCCAGGCGTTCGCATCTTGAGACCAACCATATCAGCAGGGGTTTCGATTGGTCGGACGTTGTTTGTCCACTGGCGGAATCCACCAGCAATACCACAGGCAGGAACGTAAAAGCCATTGGTTTCTGCTTCCTTGTTGATCAAATCGCCCACGTCGCTACGCATCACTTCAAGGGCCTGTTCCGGAGAATCGAACAGGAAGGGAAGTGTGTAAAGCAGGTACGTTTTGGTCGCAACCTCAAATTTGCCGCCTTCAGTTGCCTGAACGACGCCCAGTTGCACGGACTCCATGACTTCTGCCTCGCTGCCAAGCTGGCCCCCGGGGTAGACTTCAACGTCAATTGCGCCTTCGGATGCCTTTTCGACGACTTCTTCAAAGAAGAGGAGCGCTTTGTGGCGAGCCGATGTCTCTGGTTGGGAATGTCCGATGGTCATGGTGTAATCAGCACCAAGTGCACAGATACTGAGAATGAGAATCGCACCTAGCGTTAGTACTGTAATTCTACGCATTGTGAAACCTCCTGAGTTGCCTATTCATTACAGTCAAACCGTTCTGTTTTTAAGATCTAGCTGAGAAACTGCCTAAGCATCACCTCCTCGGAGATCGCCTAGTCTTGCCGGAGGCTGGAACCCGAGATGTCTTGAGATCTCTTGTGAGGTTTCAAGAATCACACCAGCCCTTTCCTCTGCTCCGCGTTCCCTCAGATCCTCGACGGACATGGATACACTGATTGCTGCAATTACCTTGCCGTCATGGTTCCAAATCGGTCCAGCAATACAGGCGCTTCCAAGATGAAACTCTTCGATTTCCACTGAGTAGCCCTGCCGGCGAACGTTCTCTAGCTCGACGAGCAGGGCCTGCGGAGTGGAAATCGTGCTTGGTGTGTGTTTGATATAGTTCAGGTCTTCGACAATGAGTTTGCGGTCATCGAGTGGGAGGAACGCCAGCAGGCACTTTCCCAAGGCCGTGCAATGCGGAGACACGCGATGCCCGATGATCTCTCGAAGCGTTACGGACGGACGTCCCTCCTCTCGCTCCAAATAGAGAACCTCATGGCCATGCAACGTGGCAAGATGAGCATTGGCTTTCAGATGTCGAGCGAGTTCACGCATGGGTTGCTGTGCAACGCGACGGATATCGAGATGAGCGAGCTTTTGCCCGCTGCGCTCAATGATCTTCATCCCAAGGATGAACCGACCCTGTTCATCGCGGCTGAGATATCCCCGCGAGTGGAGCGTATGCAACGTCGGATAGATGGTAACCCTCGTTGTTCCTAGCAAGTCTGCGATTTCATTGGCTGTAAGGCCTACGCGCGAATCATCAAACAGATCGAGAAGACGTAGCGCCCTGTCTACGGATTTGTTGATGTAACTGTTAGTCGGCGTCACTCGGGATCACTATTTGTTGTATATATCGACATAGGCTGAAGATATCACGAATGCTGAACCATGTCAAGAGGGAACGTCCATCAGTCTCTACTGTCAAATGGCAAGATCGCGTTGACCTTCACACCAGAAACCGGTCCAAGCACAATGTCAGAGTCGCCAGTTCTGACCTTACCCTATGAAGCAAGCAGATATTTGCTATCCCAGTCCCCATCAGCGTTGCGCGCGTTACGATGTGCAATATGGGGACATCCATCACCATGAAGCAACGCACGAACGCGTTCTACATCCAGTCCTATAGGCTCCAGAGCATTTCATCAATCGTTGATGGTATCAGGCTTTCCCTCTCTTTGTAATTCTCATAGTCAAACCAATCTTTCGAGTATCGATAGATAGTATCAGCGTTTTCGAGTTCGAGTCCCTTAGGGTCTCCGGCATCACTGAGGGACAACGCGATTTCGCGACTCCTGAACCACTAATGAAGCACAGACCAGATCCAAGTAATTCGGTAATCGATTCGTGAGCATGTGATTTCAGCTATCAGCGTTCTATTGCAGTTGGATGCAGCGGCCGGTAGAATGCCTTCATCTTGGCGCTGAAATTGGCGTCCTAACAAAGGGGGTGATACGTATGACAAGATCACAAGTGTCAGCGGTCGCTCCCGGACGGATTCAAGCAAACTAGTTAGCGCTAGCGCGTTGTGTGAATCTGTTCGATCAGCTGAACCCGAGCCTGAGCGGCCGCTGGCCTTCTAATACTCAAGGAGGCTAGATGACTATTTGGTTGCCAAAGGGCTACACACACCGGCCTGCAACTGCTGACGACGCAGACCAAGCTACTTCTCTCTACAACGATCGAGCGGAGAGCATTCTTGGGAGGCGCCCCAACACGTCCGAGCAGACGGTTCGGATGTGGGAACATCCGAAATTCGACCTCTCAACTGACAGCCGTCTGGTGTTCGCACCAGATGGACAGCTCATCGGCTACGCACAAGTCCGCGACGTCAAGGATCCTCCCGTCGATGTCTTCGGTTGGCAGTGCGTCCATCCCACACTCGATGATGCAAAATGGCTTTGGAATGATCTCCTATCCTGGATGGAGTTGGAGGCTCGCCGGGTCATCTCGAAGGCACCAGAGGATGCTCGGATTGTGCTCGTAAACGGAACATCCGAGCAGGATCTCTGCACTCAGAACCATCTAGAGAGTCATGGCTTCGACCACAGCCGAACCTTCCACCGGATGAGAATTGATTTCTCGAAACCAATGAGTGAAATCTCTCCACCAGAGGGCATTCGCTTTCGGAATGTTGTTCCAGGCAAAGACGATAGTGCGCTGGTGACAGCCTATCAAGAAGCATTTGCCAATCACTATGGCATTCTCGAACAGCCGTTCGAGGTGGAACTCCAGGAATGGCAAGACCTCATGAAAGAGGATAGATTCGATCTGTCTCTCTGGTTCTTGGCAATAGACAAAACCGAAGACAATGCGATAGTCGGGCTGTGCGTTTGCCATGAGGGGGCAAGAGGAGATTCGACACGAGGGGAAATCAACGATGTTGGCGTGCTGCCAGCCTGGAGGCGACGCGGTATCGGCCAAGCCATGCTGTCGCTCGCGTTCAGCAAGCTTGCAAGTCGCGGAGTCAAAGGCGCGCTACTCACTGTTGATACGGGAAACAAGACCGGTGCACCTGCGCTTTACGAGCGAGTTGGAATGCAGTCGGTCCAGGCGAATCATACTTATGTCAAGGAACTTCGTCCTGGTATCAATCTGGTTCCACAATAGAGAGCCTTGCGGAGCCCAGAGACACTGGGCTCCGCCCCCGCTGAAGTGCTTGCCCCATGTGAGCGAATCGGCATACTAATGCAGACAAGGAGCCTTCATGATCGATCAAGTCCGCACGAACAAGATGATCACCATGATCACATGGATCATTATCATTGCGCTCGGACTCGTCGCCATTCTTCCGCTTGTCCCGCCCGCACCGGGTGAAGCCCGCGATGAAGATTTCTCAGTGGAACGCGCGTTCGAACACATCGAGGTCCTTGCTCAGACGCCGCGCCCCATGGGATCCCCTGGCAATGCGAACGGGCGCGACATAATCGTTCAAGAACTCAGTGAGCAAGGTCTCAGCCCTCAGCTGCAATCCATCCGCGTTCGCAATTATTACAGCCGTGCCGGAGAGCTTATCGATGTCGTCAATGTGATGGTGCGTATTCCGGGGACCAACCCAACTGGAGCCGTACTCCTCATGGGGCATCATGACACAGTTCCGGAAACCCTGGGTGCGAACGATAACACTTCAGCCGTTGCGATACTGCTTGACGTTGCACGCGCACTTGTGACGGGCGCACCGCTACGTAACGACGTGATCCTCCTGTTCACAGACGGAGAGGAGCCGGCTCCCCGCTACGGATCGACCGCATTCGTCACCGAGCACCCGTGGGCTGCAGACATCCGCTTCGTCATCAACTTGGAAGCACTTGGATCGACGGGCACTGCGATGCTGGTCGAGATGAATGGATCGACGCGATGGATCAGCACGCTCCACGCACAGTCGGTTCCGCATCCAGCCGCCTACTCTTTCGTAACGGCTCTCACAGAGCTCATCGGCGGATCGAATACCGATTTTGCGACGTTCCGCGACCTGGGAGTTCCAGGCATCGAGGTTGCCTACATGATCGGCTCACCCATCTACCACACAATGTCAGACACGCCGGACATTGTCAGCAAACGAAGCCTTTATCAGCATGGCACGAACGCGTTGGCTCTTGTGCGAAGCGTCGGGAATCTCGATCTTGGTGTCGATCACGGTGATGCAGAGGGCATCTTTTTCACGGTCGCCCGGTTCGTAAGCATCCGATATCCTACCTCGTGGTCGATTCCGCTCCTCGCCATCGCAGCCATCCTCATCGTCACTGTCGGCTGTCGACAACGCCATGTACTCCGTGCGTTGCTGCGCAGCGCACTGACGATCGGTGTCCTTGTTGGTGCGGCGCTCATGGTTGGGCTTATCTGGATGGTTCTTGCTCGTGCTCGATCGATGATGGGAATCATCGAGAGCTACACGTATCTCGCGGCCTTCGCCACTGTGACTGCACTATTGGGATTTGCGGTCGCGCATCTCTTCAAACGTTACATCGAGCCCAGCCAGGATGCTATGGGAGTCCTCCTCGTCTTCTGGACCCTCGGACTGGTGAGCGCCTCGGCAGCCCCTGGCGCAAGCTTCCTGTTCGTATGGCCATCGCTCGTCGGAAGCCTCATCCTTTTTCTCAACGCGATTCGCAGGGCCACGAGGATCTCTCGGCTCATCGAGTGGTTAGTCCTCAGCGGGATTACACTCGTCCTCTTCGTTCCTGCGGTTGACTTCTTCTACATGCTTGCCCAGCCGCGACCCGGGAACCCTGGATCAGAAATCATCCCGTCAATCGTCATCCCGATTGCACTGATTGCTCTGGTCATTGAGTTACTGCGCACATTTCATCGAGGATTGATCACGAGTCACTCTCACTAGGTCGAGGTGTAAGCCAACGCAGCTTGCGCGCACCAACGCCTTGCTGATTGCACACCGGAATCCACTCTCCCGGGTCCGTAGCAGTGAACGAGTGACAGAGAATCAAACAGGAACGGAACAATGGAAGCGCAGACTCAAACTGCATATTTGACGTGCGAAGCTGTTGGGATAGGGACAGCTATCACCACGAGACCGCTAACGAACGCGTTCTACATTCGCCGCTTATCGGGCTGAGTAAGGAAGGGCAAGTGGAAGATCGTTCTCCGAGAGGGTGGAATTCGCACGAGATGGGCTCTTCACCCAGTGCTAGAACAAGCCCTCCTCATCTTGAACCCAACCCGTTTCTCCGGTCTCGCCATCAGCTACATCCGCTGATCAGATGGCGAATAGCGATCCATGTATCCTGAGCCACGCCGATAAGCGCTTACATTCAGTCCCCCAGGCTCCAGAGAAATGTGCTAATCGTTGATGGCATCAGGCTTTTCCTCTCCTCGCGGTTCTCGCGGTCAATTTGACCATTCTCGTATCGGTAGATAGCGTCAGCATTTATGAGTTCGAGTCCCTTAGGGTCGTGTGACGCGTATTACACCCGCCCGCCTCCATTGATCCAGATCCTAGCGCTGTTTCAGGGCCAACATTAGGAGGGGCAGGTCAAAGTCGTCCCTAGGCTCCAAAGAATCGGGTGGGAGATTCGTTCTGCCACAATTGAGGGGTTCGGGGTTCTCATCCCTTGGGATCCCCGACAGGAACTGTACAGGAGAAACTGCCGTACGAGGTCTACACGCATCGAAATGCGCATCCTGGTACGACAGTTGCCACATTCTGCTAAGTCTTCCCCTCTAAAGCGCAGGGAGACGACTGAAAACTACTCAGCCCAGTAAACGTTATCGTTAACCTGGTGCTGAGCAACAGTGCCCGCTCCCGCATCCCCTCTTACTTTTCCGCCTCCGGCAAGCACTGCCGTCGCAGAAGAAACAAGCAAGACGGCTATTGTCAATGTAACGATGATTGCTTTTCGCATTTCGCCACCTCCTAGTTGCTACAATTGCATTGTATCCGTTTCGGATGACAAAGTCGCCTGTCATCCTGCGTGCGTCCTCTTCTGCCCCAGCCCTCTAGAAACGATACAGAATCAAAGCAAGTATCCGGATCGACAAAGGAAAATGCGCAGCAGATCATGCGACCTGAACGAAGTCTTGCACGGCCATCTCGTTCCTGAAGCTGGTCTATATCACCATGAGACAGCCAACGTACAAGTTCTACATTCAGTCCTATAGGCTCCAAA
>JAHITR010000071.1 GCA_018817505.1 Candidatus Bipolaricaulota bacterium
GAGCACATTGTTGCCCGAGCCAGGAGAAACGGGCAGCAGTACGAGGCTCGGGAAACCATCATTCCGCGGACTTCGCCAGGCGGCGATCTGTGCGTTGCTCCGGATGAGAGTTTCTTGGTTATCACTGTGTACAACCAGCCGAAGGGCGGCACACGGACGGGCAGTCTCCACGCAAGTTTTCGGAATCCAGATGAAACCTGGACTGCGCCTCAGGATCTCGGTCTCGCTGTAAACGCGGAGACAACCGAGTACTGCCCCACGATCTCTGCAGACGGCAAATGGCTCTTCTTTTGCCACCTCCATCGAGAGGACGGAGTCGTTAGGGCCCACGCGCGCTGGATCGACACCCACGTAATAGGACGACTTCGCGCATGAAGCGATGGAAGGGAACACCGTGCCTACTCAGACACCGCCTGGTCAATTCCGGACAACGGAACTGTCGGAGGTTCGCGGTCCATGGCTCGGGCAGACCCCCTCCAGGCAACTGCCCCAAAGAGTCTGGCTTTGCCGAATCTGTCTTCTGCGGCATGCAGTATGGCGGAGACCTGTGCTTCTTTCGCGCCAATAGGGAAACCTGAGAAGCAAGTGCATATTGGGCCGATGCGCGGGGCATTGAACGGCTCCGCTAGCAGTCCCAAGTTGCTGGTTCACAAGCATCGGCAGATTCGTCCTGCAGAAGCTCCATCCCTGGCGCATTGCCCGGACGCTCTTTGAAGCCATGCCGTTCATAGAACGGCGCCTTGCCTTGAGCAGCAAATAGCTGCACATCGGGGATGCCTTCCTTGCGGCAAAACGCTAGCAGCTGCGTGAGGATCTCTGAACCGATCCCGCGACGTTGATGGCTTGGATGAACGATGAGATCAAAAACGAGCGCGTGCAGGGCTCCGTCACTCACGATTCTGCCGAAGCCGACTAGTGTACCGCCGTCATAGGCTGAAACATGGTAGCGACTGTTTTCGATGGCCCTTGCCAAGTCTTCCGGGGTCGCCTGGTATTTTGCGTTCCATCCTGTGGTTTCGAACAGCTTGAAGTATGCACGTCGATCGGGCGGTCTCACACTGTAGCTGATCGGAGTCATGGCACGTAGAGTGTACACGCTTGGGCGGCAGAGGACCGCTTGATCCTGATTCCCTCGCGGCGATGGCGTGGTGGCATGCACAACAGCGAATGCAGGCGGACAATTTCAGAGATGAAGCAAGAAGAAAAGGGCCTGGTCGTCATAGACCAGGCCCTCATCGTTTCAGCACGCTCCTGCCTAGAAGAAGAACAGCAATCCAAACGAGACCCACGGGACGCCGATGGTGTCCAGTGTGGCCCCAAGGTCGAAGTAGATGATCTTTCCAAGTCTGAGCAAAACTCCGCCGCCTGCATGTGGGATAATGAACGCATCGGTCCCCAATTGGACGTAGGGAACGAGGAATGGCGTTTCCTTCGCGCGCGTCTCTTCGAGAAGCGTGACAGCATCGCGAACGCCTTCGTTATAGAGCCTCTTGGCTGTTCGCTCAACGTTTGATACGGATGGCGGGAAGTATATTCTGCCTACGAGCCCGAGCAGGATTCCGTTGATGCCGACCGAGAATCGAGGCGTGCCAAACCCGTTTTTCATTGAAAACGCCAGTTGTGGGCCGGAATCAAGCCCCAGTGTGAATGATCCCACGCGGTTTTCATATTCGTCGACAACCGCTTGAATCATCGCTTCTTCGCTGGAGGAAGAAACAGCCGTCTTGAGTGGTTGCACCACGGCGACGGGAACTTCCTCAACCACAGTGGGATCAAATCGGATTTCGACGATGCTGTCCACACTAATGGATTGAATATCTCCTGATGCCGTCTTCAGTCCGAAGACGGTGCTAACACCGCCCAGTTCTCCGACGATGATGTTTCCGTCAACTGTTTCGACGGTGACGGCGCCCTTTTCCTCGAAGCGGATGTGCTTCATGTTCGCGCGCTGAACCGTGAAGACATCGCCTGTTTCCGATGTGATGCTGACTGTCGCCGGAAGGCCCGACTCGATGACGCCAGCCAATACAGAACCACCGGTTGTGATGATCGTCTCTGTGCCGAAAGACGCGAACGCCAGACCGATGATGGCAATGAGCATGGTTGTAACAACGGCAATCCTACGCATGATTTCCTCCGTCCCTCGATACCAGGTGCTGCTTCAGCGACACATCATACAACAATCGCCCCCTGATCTGCGCCTGAATGCACTTCTTCGGACAGACCTGGAGACATTCGTCGGCTAGTCAAGCCAACGCACGATGTCTTCCATCGGCTTTCGGGATGGCGCTTGAGGGGCTATGTCTGGATAGCCAAACGATAGCGCAGACACAAGCTGATGATCGGTTTCCAGCCAGGCATTCAGTTCGGGATAGGCTTCCCACACATCGGCAATCCATAACGAACCGAGACCAAGCTCTGTGGCAGTCAACAGCATGTTCTGAATGGCAGCACCTATGGACTGAACGGTCGCCAAATCCCACCAGGATTCGTGCTCTTTGCGAGCCTTCCACGGATGGATGCCATCGGTATTGTGGACGAACAGGGTGACAGGTGCCTGCTCGATGCATTGAAGACTCGATTTGACGCTTCCGATGTCTTGGCCTTCTGCTTCTCGATTGGCAATTCCCTTTCGGATAACGGACAGCATTTCCTGTTTCTTTGATCCGGTCACAACTGTGAATCGCCAGGATTGGCTATTCTTGGCGGATGGAGCCAATACTGCGGCATCCAGCAGCCGTTCAATCACCGTTCGTTCAATGGGATCGGATTTGAATTTGCGAATGCTACGTCGGGTCTTGATGGCTTCCAGTGTGTTCATGAGCCGGCCTCCTAGGCGACAGTGATAACGGTCCGTCTCGCTCTGCAGGGTCGACGCCGAGCGATTGGGCACGAGACTATCTGATCATGGTTCCGAGCGCAAATGTGCTTAAATAGGCCATTTTGCTAATTTGTAGACCTCAGCTCGTTTAAGTGAATTCGCGGGAGCCGATGGCCTTCTGTCCACAGAAGAAGATGGGCGTACGCGGCTGGTGAGGAGCCCGGCTGGGAGCGACGAGCGATGCCGGAGTTTTGACGGAGCCTTCGGGCATATCACCCAGTGACCTACCTGGGGGGCATCCATTAGGCAGACATGGGGGTCGTTTCGCTGCGGCGGAGGAATCCCAACGCGGCAAGCCCGAGCAAAGCCATTCCCAACCACAGAACGAAGGGTGCACGCGGGCCAATGATCGTCAAGCTGTTTCCGAGGGGGGGAGCAATCAATCCGCCAATCCGCGACAGCGTCATGGCCAGTCCGATCGCCGTTCCCGTATAGGCTGCTCCGATTCCATCCATCTCCGTCATGGCGGTCATGAAGACGGCCATGTATCCGTCGCGGACGGCACCTGCCATGAGAACACCAACCCAGATGAGGACGCCATCAACAACGGAGAGCAGTCCGATGCCACAGGCGAGCATCAGCGTGGTCGCAGCCAGCAACTTCCTTCTCGATCCGATGTGATCCGACAGCCACGCCAGAGGAAACACAGCGAGCAAGCTGATGGCATGGAAGCTTGCCAGGGCCGTGTCAGCCCGACTTGACGACCATTCGATACCTCGCAAGTAAAGCGGCAAGTAGCCGAGAAGTCCCTGAACCCCGCCGCCGACGCCGAGGAGGGCAATCCCAAGAACCCATACGTTGCGTAGTCGTGCCACATGGGAGATGGCTTCTCGAATCGAGCCTCCACCACTGGCACGGGCGACGGAGGCCTTCTCGTGAGGTGAGGCGCGAGTCAGAGCCCATGGAACACTCATGAGCACGGCGATTCCACCATACAGAAACAGGACGTGGCGCCAACTGCCGAGCCACGGTGACAGAAGCGTAGCACTGATCAGCGATCCGATCATGAAGCCGAGGGCCATGCCTCCTGAGATCACGGCATTGGCCGTTGC
>JAHITR010000072.1 GCA_018817505.1 Candidatus Bipolaricaulota bacterium
GACCCCGAGGCGTGCGTCGGATACAGGCATCTCAAGTTCCTCAGGGATGAGGTCAGGTGCAGTAGTGAGGAAGACTCGAACCGTAGGGGCGATTGGCTTGAAGAACTGCTCCAGGCGGTCCGCAAGATCTGTGCTGTCGCGAGCCGCTCTCATTTGCTGAACGCCAGAGAGCGCGAGCGCATCCCAGTCGGCATTGGCGGCTTCGTCGCTGGGGTGGAACCATCGAATCATGCCGTACAGCCTTGCGAACGCGGTGAGATTCACCACCTCTTGATCCGGCTGATTCGCGGTGGGTGTAGACGCCGCAATCGCAGCAGAGAGTGAAGCGACTAGAAGTATGACTCCGGCAATGAGCGAACACGTGGAAGCGTAGCGAATCGTCGTCTTCATGATATCCTCCCAGGGAGCAGGCTGTATGGGGACTCCAGAACAAGTGTTGTCTGAACGCTTGTTGGAGTCAAGCGGTTTCAGGATCTAATAAGGCGATTCAGTGCTCAGAGAATTCTGCAATCACGTAGCTCGCTGGACCCGGCGGATCGCCAAGAATGCTTTCGGCATACGCTCTCCTGTAGAATGGGGCGTGATTGCGTGTCCTCTTGTACGGAGAGCAAGTTTTTTGCAGTTCTTGCTTCTGGGAACTGTCGCTATCGTCGGTGTTGTTGCTGCGGCGAAGCCTGATCGTCCGCAGTATGAAGGCGACTGCGTATTCTGCTGGATCGATGGTAGCGAGGCTGACATGCCAGTTTGGAGCTCCGCCACGGGTGGCTATACTCATCAATCAAGAGACGAGCGCCAGCAAGTCGTGATCGATCAGACGCTCTCTGTCCGAAGAGGCGAGACCCGCACCTTCTCCAATGTGATTGTCTGGATTCGCCCGACTCGCCGAAGCGACATCGAAGTCTCTGGCAAGCTCGTCTTCGAGAACTGTCTGCTTCTGTGGGAGCAATCCGAACACCAGCAGACGCGGCTACGCATCAAGGACGGCGGCACGCTTCGTGTGACCAACAGCTACTCGTTCTCCACAAACCCGTACTGGGTGAACTGGGAGTTCGAGAGCGGTGCGACGGTTCGGCTGAATCGTTTCGTCGGCGATCCCTGGACGAGCATCTGGGGGGCTGTCGATTACGAATCTGTGGATTACTCGACTGTGAAAATGACGTTTCAAAACGACACCCGGGGATCGAACGTTCAGATACGCAATGCACACCATCTGTGGTTTGAGATCTTCCCGCCTCTGTATCGCTCGGTAGACATCACCCTTGCGCCGCGCCAACAATGGGCAGATTGGACGATTGAAGATATGTGGCCGAATACCGTTGTGCAGGTCGTCGAATCCTACATTTATCAGCGCGATATCAGTTTGAGTCGTGGCAACCACGTGACCATTCGCGATACCGTCGATGGCCTGAGTATTGGATGGGCGATCGGTAGGAATGTGCCTGGCTTTGTTGAGTGTGAAATTGTCGGTCTCGGTACGCCCGGACGCGATGAAGGCACGTACTATGCCAATAGAACATGGAATCTACCAGCCATTGGCTCTTCGCTGACACTGATCAACTCCACGCTAGAACGAGCGTGGCCGACCACCTGGGGGAACGTTCATCTTGTGGTTCGTGACTCCAATCTCGTTGATCCGCGCGTGTGGGGAGGCCCAGCTACTTACGAAATCTACGACTCCACGATGGACCATGCCGCGGCCTATGCCGGGGGAAGCATGTACTTGGAAAACTGCATGGTTCGCTATGACCTTGAGATCAAGGGTGCCGGAAGCACCATTCATGGATATGGCCTTCGTAGCTTGGATGTTCGAGAGCCGTTCGCTGTTCTCGAATTGGACGGCGGGCAATATCTGGAACTCGACTCTGCCGAGGTTCCCTGGTGAGCTCCTTGCGTGTTGCCTAGATGTGATCCTACGTTGCGTTCATTTTCAATATCGGGCCGGCTGCGAAGAAGCGCGAGTGCATACAATGCTTGCAGGTCAGCACGAGAAAGCCGAGTGAGGAGGCCTTGGCCTTCTGTTCGGCGATGTCGAGATCCAAGGCTCCAAGAACTCCATCATAAAGATTCCATTCCCCGGTCATGCCGCAGGTTGGGCATCCTGGCGGCACATCGTGATCCTTGAGCCAAGTCATGAAGGTCTTCCTTTGTGATTCCGTGAGTGGCAAGACGTCTCCTTTGTGCAGAGCCAGGGTAGGCAATGGAGGTGCCATTCTCAACCCAGTTGGGATATTTCGGCGATTCCATATCTCCGTTGTGCACGGTTGCTGTGGCATGCAGAGAACATATCCATGAGCGAAACTGTGGGATGCCGGTGAATTGGCGGTGCAGGGAAATGGGATTTGTATTACCTTATTCATACATCTTTGGGAGAGGAGCACGCATGGCCGACAAAATCGAGAGAATCGGGATTATCACTAGCGGAGGAGACTGTGGGGGGCTCAACGCAATCATTAAGGGAGCGGCGCTTGCCGGCGCACATCATGGCATTCGATCCTTTGTTATCCCGCATGGATATGCGGGGCTATACAACCTTGTGGATTATGCGGAACTGGTCGAGCTGACGCCGGAGCGCCTTACGCACGTTGAGGCGACGATTGCCGGATCGGATGCCGGACATTCGCGCGTCAAATTGACGAAGATCGAGGACGCAGACAAGTACGGGCGAATCCAGCGAGGTCTGGAGAAATTTGGAATTGACGCGTTGGTCATCAGTGGAGGCGACGACACGGGAAGCGTCATTCTCGACCTCGCCGAGCATGGCATCCGTTGTGTGCATGCCCCCAAGACGATGGATCTGGATCTGCAGACCTATTCGGTCGGCGCGGACTCCACAATCAGCCGAATTGCGACCTATGCCCGGGATCTGAAGACCACGGGGCAAACGCACAATCGAACGATTGTCATGGAAGTGTTTGGGCGTTATGCCGGACATACCGCTTTTCGTGGAGGTATTGCGGCCGAAGCCGACGCCATTCTCATTCCAGAGATTGCCGTTGATTTCGACCTCGTCTACGAGCACATGAAGAAACGCTACTTCGATCGAATTCGGCGCAGCGACGTCCATGCAGGCACGTACTTGATTGTTGTCGCCGAGGGGTTGCGCGATGCCAGTGGTGCAGGCATTTACGATGAGTCTGCTGGAATTGACGCCTTCGGACATAAGAGGCTGGCAGGCGCTGGCGACTATGTGCGCAACGAACTGAAGACGAGACTTGCCGCCGATCCTGAGATCAAACAGACGATGAAAGAGGTCGGGATGTTCATTGGTGGACTGTACGAGATTCCCGAAATTCGAACGATCACACCGGGGCATCTGGTGCGATGCGGGCAAACCTCTGCATTCGACGTGAACTTTGGCATCGAAGCGGGGGCAGCTGCAGTGGAGCTTCTTGTTCGAGGTCTGGATAGCATGACGATTGTCGACGTCCATGGCGGCGTGATCCGTTACATGAAGACAAGCGACGCCATCATGCAGCGGCATGTAGATCTCGATCTGGTGAGCTTCCATGAGCGACTGGGCGTGTGTTTCGGGCGAGAGCCACAAGCAATCAGTCTGCGTTTCGAGGAGACGCGTCCCCCTGTGCAACGACACCTGTGATGAGTGCTACGAGGGCATTCTGCGATCCAATTCGTCGGATTCGAGGAGGCAACGACCGATGACGCTAGATGGATTTCCTGGACTGAGCCCCATGCTTGGGGGGATTTCGCCGATCACGATGGCTGAACGTCAGGCGAGAATGGCAAAAGCTCAACGTTTGATGCTCGACCAGGGCTTGGTCGCGATCTTCCTTGAAGCGGGATCGACGCTTCAGTATTTCACCGGCATTCGGTGGGGTCGTAGCGAACGAATGATGGCTGCAGTCCTGCCTGCGCAGGGGGAGATCAGTTATGTCTGTCCCGCATTCGAGGAGGATCGCCTGCGCGAGATGATCCAGTTCGGAAGCACGGTTCGCGCCTGGGACGAGCATGAGAGTCCATTTACTCAGGTTGCCGGAATCCTCACTGATCTGGGCATTGCCGAGGGCCGAATTGGGGTGGAAGCTACGACGCGATTCTTTCTGGTAGATGGCATTCGGCAAGCAGCCCCCAAGATCGACATTGGAAGTGCCGACGGAGTGACCATCCCCTGTCGGGGGATCAAAACGAATACAGAGATTGCTCTGATGCAGCGGGCGATGACGATTACCAGCGAAGCCTTCAAAGCCTGCATTGACCGCCTGCACGTGGGTATGTCTCAGGCAGAGTTTTCCGAGCTCAGCATCGCTGCTCACAAGGCGATGGGTGTGGCCGGACATATCGACGTTCAATTTGGCCCTTCAACGGCATTTCCACACGGCAGCAGGAAGATGACTTTTCTCAATGATGGTGACGTTGTGCTGATGGATGGGGGATGTACGGTCGAGGGCTATTGGTCTGACATTAGCCGGACGATCATCTTCGGCGCACCGACAAAACGTCAACGCGAAATTTGGCTACTTGAGCAGCGCGCGCAAGCAGCCGCATTTGCTGCCGCCCAAGTGGGCGTGCCGATGGAAGCGGTCGACGCAGCAGCTCGCCAGGTGATCGTTGACGCTGGATTCGGCCCCGGGTACAAAGTGCCTGGATTGCCGCATCGCACGGGGCACGGCATCGGTCTCGATATTCACGAACACTACAATGTGGTCAAGGGCAACATGACGCCGCTTGCTCCAGGCATGTGCTTCTCCAACGAACCGATGATTGCCATCTACGGTGAGTTTGGTATCAGGCTAGAGGATTGCGTCTACATGACTGAAGATGGCCCCCGCTACTTCACCCAGCCCAGTCCGGCCATCGATCGACCCTTCGTCAACTAGGCAGAACATGGCTTCAGGCATAGGATGGGTATGGAAGTCACTTTCTTCGGGCTGCGCCCGGGCATGGCGCAGCCCGGGAAGAGTGACTGGGAGGCGCCGATGAATCGCGTTCTTCGAGGTATAGGCCTTGCTCTGTCTCTGGGACTTCTTGTCTGTGCAGCCGCCACATTTGCAGCCGATAACCCGGTCGCACCGATTGAGTCGCTGAAGCTTGTGTTCATTCATCATTCGGTCGGGGAGAACTGGCTTGCCGACAGCGACGGCGGCTTGGGGCGGGCACTGCGTGACAACGGATATTTCGTTAGCGATACGAACTACGGTTGGGGGCCTGTGTGCGAGGATTGCGGCGATTGCTGGGGTGCCATCGGCGACTGTACTGACATCTTGCACTGGGACAACTGGTTTTCGTCCGAAGAAACTGACGACGTGTTCAGTGCTTTGATCATGGAGTTTGGCCGACACAGCGATTACGCGCGAGGGGACGATCAGCAACCGACGCGTGAGAACGACATTGTTCTGTTCAAGTCCTGCTATCCCAACTCAAACCTCGCTGGCAAGCCCGACGACACGCCCTCCTCAGACGACGAGCTGACCGTTGGACATGCCAAAGCCATCTACAATGGCCTTCTTGAGGTGTTTGCACTTCATACAGACAAGTTGTTTGTTGCCGTCACCGCCCCGCCGGTCGCACGAAATGACAGCTGGGAAGATCCAGCGAATGCCCGCGCGTTCAATAATTGGCTGGTGAACGACTGGTTGGCCGACTATCCACATGCCAATGTGGCCGTGTTCGACTTCTATAACGTGCTAACTTCCAATGGCGGCAATGCCTTTGTCAATGATCTAGGGATGGAGGATGGCAATCACCACCGTTGGTGGGACGGCGCTGTCCAGCACATCCAAACGGTCAGCAGCGACTTTGCCGCCTACGCTGAGGGTGACAGCCATCCGACGTCTGCTGGCAATCAGAAAGCCACCACAGAGTTTGTTCCCTTGCTCAATGTGTTCGTCCACCGCTGGCTTGAATCCCGATAGCCCGATTGCTCATATCCGAGATGGTGATGGTGTCCACTCCAGAACCCGATGACCGTTCTTTCGCGAAGCTCCTGGGTATCCATTTGTCATCAACGAGAAGCATCGGCGACCTGAGGCCCAGGATCTGATTAGGAATCCCGTCAACAAAACAACGCATTCACACACGCCCTAGAGTGGGCAAGGCACGGACGGCAGTCAGAGCCTTTTGCAAGCTTGATCAGCAGATTGAGTGTTAGTAATATTCTGTGTAATAACATTACAAGGAGGTTCGCGTGCCCGCAAAACAACCCAAAGTCATCGTGGTGAAGACGGCATTGAGAGAGGACGGCGAATCGTCGACTGAGCAGATCGTGTGCGCATCGGGAGAGGCGGTTCGCGAAGCGATTGACCATGCACTCGATGGCCGAATTCATGGCGTTATGCTGCGGGTCAACGAAGACGCGCTCGCAAAGCTCGACGCACTTGTGGAGGGGGGAATTTGCGAAAGCCGATCCGGTGCGGCGACCTTCATGATCCACGAGGGAATTCGAGCCAATGAGAGCTTGTTCGCGCGAGTGGAAGAAACGACGACGCAAATCGCTGCACTGAAGGCACAACTTCATGAATTGGTGGGAGAGAGCAAAGGGAAAAAAGAATCGTCACAGACCTCACTTTGAGCAACGAAAAGGGGCCCCGTCAGGCAAACGAGCAGGGCCCCAAGAGCAGTCCATAGTCGGAGCACTCCATAGCGTGAGTCTAGCGCATGAACCCTGCGACAGTCCATGCCCGTGGAGTGACTCTCCGTACAAAGGAGATGACATGTCGCTTCATTCAAATCAGGCCCATGCGGCTCAGAAGTCGCACTGCGCGGCAACGGCAACATCGTGGATGCTATCGCTTCCCATCCAAATCAACGGAATGGGCCCCTATCTCGTGTCTGTGGATACAGGCGCCGGCGTGACGGTAATTCTGCCGGATGTGGCCAAAGAACTTGGGCTAGAGATTATTGCTACAGAAGAACGACGAGGCGTCGGGGGGACGATCTCGATTGATATGACCGAGGCTTGTTCTGTGACAGCCGGTGGCATTGATGTGAGACTCGATAGAATGGGCGTTTCGTCGATTCTAAAGAGGCTTGGCGGTCAGTCCTTAAAAGGCAACTTGGGATATGATGTCCTGCATCATGGCCGGTTAGTCGTCGATTTCTCTGGAAATCGCATCGCTTTTGAACGAACTGATTCGACGCCTTTGCTCGGCACTCCATTTGTCATCGCAAGTACGAAGAAGCCGCTTGTCACAGTCGATGCGATGGTAAACGGGACAGGCCCCCATCGATTTGCTGTAGACAGCGGAGCCATGGGAACCTGCATGGCTCCCCGACTGGCTGCAAGACTTGGTGCGGCAAAGGGGACCCCCGTACAGGCGGCGGGAGTTGGCGGAATGATGGATGCCTATTTCACAGCTGATCCAGTTTCTCTTAGCGTCGGAGACAACTGTTTGGCGGACGTGTCACCTGTTGTTCTCGATGTCTTTGACAGTCTTGCGCCGGAAACGGGCTTGCCTCTGGCAGGGATTATCGGTCGAGATATCATGGCGCAGTATGTGGTGACAATCGACTATCCTCAGTCGATCATCCGCTTCGGCTGATTGCCGCGAAGACCAAGATGTGCGCCGGGAAGTGAGCGAACTCAGCCTGTTCCCGGCCTCGCCAACGGGCAGCAGTTGCCGAGCAGATGAGCCTTTGGATTTTGGGGCAGAGCGAACATGAGTCGGGCATTCCAGTGAACGCCTCGACGATCCACGTTGTGCCTTCAATAAACGAAGTGGCGTTGGGATTGAGTCTGCCGCTGGCCAAGCCACGGTGGCAGCGCGGTCCGCCAGGATGTGATCAAGGCCGTGTACAGCCCAGATGCGCAAAGCCACCTCGCATACGCTGGCAAGACGTCATTGCAGAGCGGTGTAGCCACTCCATCGCTGCGATGGTTAGCACAGCTGACTCCAACAGATTGCTTCAGTCGGAGACGGGGTGACTGCGCAGGCAATGGCCGAACGCACATCTTCCTAGGGCACGAATGACCGACTAGTTCGCGTCCAGATTTTCGGCGCAACACCAGAAGTACAACCTGGACCGACGACCAGCTACGCTTGAGTGCGAAGGAACCGCCGTGATCATGTGGCAACCCGCCAATCTAGCCTCTCGCTCGTCGGTCGAAGGAGGCGTGGGAGGGCTCTCGGCGACTGCACGGATATTCCGCATGAAGATAGCTGGTTTGTCCCTGGAGGGGATAAGCAGGTCCTTCAGATGTTGGCGACGGAGTCCTCAGGGACTTGGCGATGGATCATGCGCACCAAGATTGTTCAACACACGTTCGAGCAGACGCTCAAACTGATCCATCTCACTTTCTGAAAAGTTGCAGTAGTAGATGTCCGTCATTGCTTGAGATACGCGTTCATACGCCTGTTGCGCAGCTCGATCCTTCGCTGTTCGCCGCACGAGGATAATCCGGCGGTCGGCCTCAGATCTCACGCGCTCGATGTAGCCAGTGGCCTGCAGGCGATCGAGCATGCTCGTCAGCGTGGATTTACCAAGCGATGTCCGCTCCGCCAACTCGTGAATCGGGATCCCATCGGTTTGCCAGAGGACGAACATAATGCGACCCTGCGCGGGATTGAGTTCGATGTTATACGACTTGAGCATTCGGGCGAAGATCCGGCCAGAAAGCCGATGGATCTTTGAGATGAGGAATCCGGCTTGGCGTTTCATACTCATCGGCTGATCGCAAACTCGAATGTTTGTGCCCTCATCCAGCCGCGCGCATTCGTTGGGAAGACGCGCAGCAGTGTGTAGTCAGGATCGTTTGCATCCCCGGTTGTGGGATAGTACTGCTCCCAACCCTCGGCCCACACCGCTTGCTTGATGTTCATATCTGTAATGATCTCCGCGTTCCCGGTCAGTGACACACCAAAGAAACGGTCTTCGGTCGTGCAGAAGTACAACCCGATTCTTGGATTCGCCTGAATATCTTTCACTTTTCGCGACGACGTGTTGGTTGAGATGTAAATCATGAAATCATCGTCATGCGTTTCGTACAGATAGGCCTGATCAGGATAGCGTGTCTTGTTGCGCAGATTGAGCATGGCACGAATTCTCGGATAGCCATCCTCCTCAAGAGCCGTCAGATAGACGACAACTGTTTTCGACATCAATTCAAGACACGCCGTGCGCACTTCTGCTTCGTTCATTTCCGCCCCTTTAAAAGTTCGATTATGAACAGTACCATATAGGACGAAACAAATCAAGACAACCCCTTAATGGGGCTCCTGTAGGTGCTGCTTGCGACGGAATTTTTGGTGGGCAGGAGCAGTCTCAGTCGACGATGAACAGCTTGGCGCCGATTGGGGCGCTGGAGCGATGGGGGTCAGCGCGATCCGCGACTTGATAGCTCATCCCTGGCAGAAGCGTGTATGTGCGACCATCTTCCAGTTCTGTGTGAAGTTCGCCTTCCAGACACAGCAGGATGTGTCCTTTCTCGCACCAATGGTCGGCACGGTAGCCTGGCGAATACTCCACCATGCGAACGCGAAGGGTTCCGAATTGGCACGTCCGCCATATGGCGAAACCCGATTCTCCTTCGTGTCGAGTCGAGCTAATCTGTGACCAGTCTGTGGTGCCGAATGGGACGTCGTTTATCTGCATGGACTACTCCTTGTGGGCCGCCACTTCTCTTCAGCAGAAATCGCCGTCGTTTTGTAACATCTGAATGGAGGAGGCACAATACCCCTCGCATCTGCAGAAGACCGTTCCCTCGATGACGCTTCCTCGCCAGACGATCGTCGATTATTACACGGAATGACGGTTTGTCCAAAGCCTGCAGTTGGCGTTTAATTTGACACGAGCATCTACTGTCCAACAGTGGCTGGAGTTCGCTAGACTCTGGATGGATGAAGGTGTATTCCAGATCCAGTGCCTGACCGAAATCATGAGGAGACGATCTCGCCGCAAGTTTGCCGGAGTACACGCCGATGAATGACGCACAAAAGGAAGTGTTATGGGTTGGAAGAAAGCACAAATCACAGTACTCAAGTGCATGGACAATCGCAGAATCCAAGAGGAACACCGGATCGGCGGATACAGCGGGCCTTGTGATGCATTCGAGGTGGGGCAACAATTCGTCGCCGGATGGGATGTCCCAGAGGGATTCTGCGCATTTGCCTATGCGGCTATTCACAGGGATATTCTGATGATTCAGGCTGGAGGAAGTCTGGAAGCTGTTGAACCGGAGCATACGGCGATTGGCTGCTGTCAAGACGCTCTTTGTCCAGTCGTGTTCAAGATCGAGCGACTCGAAGAGAACCTTCGTGAAGGGGACGGCCATGGCAAAACTGAAGATCACGGTTCTTGAGCGAACCTTCAACAAGGAGATTGCCGAGCTTTATGGTTCGGAAGATTTCAAGGCAGGAGCGGGGTTTGGCGCATGTCCGCACTTCAAGGACGGGCAGACATTCGTGCTGGATGGGCTGAACAAATCAGACAGCTTCTGCGATCGTGCATGGGCAGACATACATGGCGCGATCCGAACCGTCGCATTTGGTGGAGCGCACGATTACGTGACCACACCGAACTCGGCACTTTCCTGCTGTACGAACGGTATGAGGCCGGTAATATTTAAGATAGATCGGATTGATTCTTCCCAGGCGCTTGATCCTCACGAGATACCGGAGAAGTGACTCTTCCCCCAGACGTTGCTCCTCGTGCGCCTTTGACCGGCCGATTGGGGAGCGGCTCTCCGCGAACCACTTCAGTTCTTTTCCTCGGCAACAATCTTGACCAACTGGGAGTGTTTGCCGACATCGATGTACATTGGATAGAGCACGTACTCGGACTGGAACCTAAAACCAACCTTGGTCGCGGTCTTGACTGAGGGAGTATTGATGGCGTGGCAATGCCAACCTACGTGGTTGATGCCATGATCCCGTGCTTTTTCCAACACAAGGCACGTTGTCGCATAGGCAAGTCCCTTGCGCTGATGCGCTTCTTCGGTTTCCACGCCAATATCGGCTCGATCCCCTACTACCGAGTCCGCCAGGCACCAAGCAACGACCTCATTTTCGTAAATGGCGACAGCACCGAGACCATGCTCAAGAAACGCCGCTTGAGAGCCGAAATTGTGGTCAAGCCACTCCAGCACGGTCTCGTGCACGTGGATTGGGCTCGAAAGCGTCTCTCGGTCAAGCTGTCGAATCTCATACCCTTCGGGGAGTGAATCTCGCCACGCACGGGATTGCGAAGGATTCGTGTAATGCAATCTCCGATCGCGGATCGGCTCGCGTGGCGCAAGGATGGAAACGATGCTCGAGTCCCAGTCGTTGGAATCGGCGGCAAGGAACGTGAAGGCAATAGCCTTCGCGGGACAAAACTGATTGAAGAACCAATCCCGAATACCTGCGTGGAATGCTCCGTCGCTTGGATCGCCAGCCAGGTATGTCCAGGCGAAAGCGCCTTCGGGTGCGACAATGAATAGCGACGTCGGTGTCATTGCGCAGTTGGCAATGACGATGCCAGGACGGGTTCCAGCGAGAACAGCCTGTGCCATACCCTGATCCTTGAGCCCATCCGCTAGCGGCCTCAGGCCGCGATAGTCCTCCAATCGTAGTTCATGAATCATCAGTCAAACTCCCTCGCCGATAGCTTATTCGGGATACATAGGGGGCCACAGGGCAGTGAGCCAAACCGTTCCCTCCATTTCGCGGAAATACAGGTGATAGGAGCCAAGTACGATCTCATGGTGCGGAAGCTCAGCCATGCCTTCCAGCGGTTGCAGCGAGTCTTGCAGGAGAATCGGATTGGTGAGGATTCCACGAAGTCGCTGTGCAAGCTGTGAGGCTTCGGAGTCCTTCTTCCTTAGCAAATCGCGAATCGTGAGACGAAGTTGCCAACGGGCGGAGTCAGTAATCATGACGTTCATTTTGAGCCCTTCGCCAATTCATCATCGACTTCGGCCATCAGCTGATTGATCGAAATGCCCTTGGCTGCCTTGATGTCTTTGTCGCCCACAGCCAGAAGGCCGAGAATCTCCCGCTCGCGAACCATCCGCTCGTACGTATCGACGCTGATCATTACGGCTACTGCGCGACTGCGCTGCATGATGACGACAGGCTCCTGTCCGTTGGCGATGGCCTTCAACACGTTGGCTGCTTCCTGGCGCAAGCTCGTTACGGGAACGAATTTCGGAATATGTGCATCCATAAGTACC
>JAHITR010000073.1 GCA_018817505.1 Candidatus Bipolaricaulota bacterium
CCGTCGCTCACGTCGCATTCGAAGTGGACGATCTCCAGAAGGCCATCGAAGGCAAGGACATTCTCATTGAGCCCAAGACACTGGCTAGTGGCAATCGCATCGCCTTCATTGTTGAACGCGGTGCCCCAGTGGAGTTTATGGCAAGGAGTGACTGAAAAATGTCAATAGAAAGGGTCAGGGCCCGAAGTGACTTGTCCCTTTGCCTTCCATAGGCAGGCTCGTCGTTGAGGCAACCATAGAGTGGAATTGACCCAACAAGAGGCTCAGGGCCCGAAGTGACTTGTCCTCTTTGCCTTCCATAAGCAGGCTCGTCGTTGAGGCAACCATAGAGTGGAATTGACCCAACAAGAGGCTCAGGGCCCGAAGTGACTTGTCCTCTTTTTCTCCTACAAGCAGGCTCGCTGTTGTATCGAACGTGAAGCGGAAGTGCCCCAACAAAGGGTCAGGGCCCGAAGTGACTTGTCCTCACTTCGAGCCCTGGTAAGAAGGTTGCTCTCGTATGGTTGAAGAATAGCCCCCTCACATGAACAAGAAGTGAAGAAAATCTGGTGACTGTGTGTTCCTTCATCGACGCATTTGCGTTGTCTGAAACGCTTGAACACATCAAGTATCCTTCGCGCATCAATGTGGACTCGGTCTGAATGAGCCTCGTGGCGCTACCGGGAAGCCGAGTCAAAGATGGGAGATGTCATGATCGACACGCAGATGCAGGAAGAAATCGACGAGCTATTCGCTCCACTTGCTGTTCCAGGATCTCCGGGCTGCGCTCTCGGCGTGATGAAGGATGGCAAGCTGATCTACAAGAATGGTTATGGATTGGCCAATCTAGAACACGGTATTGCTATCACACCGTCAACCCCGTTCTACATCGCGTCAATGGCCAAGCAATTCACCGGCTTTGCCGTGGCGCTGCTTGTTGGCCAGGACAAGCTCGATCTGGATGCCGACATCCGCACCTACCTTCCCTATGTCCCCGATTTCGGCCATACGATCACGACCAAGCATCTTCTCTATCACACCAGCGGACTACGTTCAGACATCTTCCTTCTCATGTTGGCAGGCTGGAGGATCGAGGACGTCATCACCCAACAAGACATCGTCGAACTTGTCAAGAGTCAACGCGAACTCGACTTCGTCCCCGGAGAGGAATTCTCCTACTGCGGCACGGGATATAGCTTGCTGGCAGAAATTGTCGCCGCAGTGAGTGACACGAGCTTCCCTGAGTATTGCAGCGAACACATCTTCAAGCCGCTTGGGATGACCAACACCCGCTTTGAATCCGATCCCCTAGCCATAGTGGCTGGACGAGCATCCGCCTATCAGGCGATCGGCGAGAACAACTACAAGAATGCCGTCCTGACCATCAGCATCCTTGGAGGTACTGGCCTCTATACGACCATCGAGGATTTGGCCCTGTGGGATGAGAACTTCTACACAGGCCGAGTCGGAGGGGCCCAGGCAATCCAGAGGATGCAAACACCAGGGGCACTCAATTCGGGAGAGACCTTGTCCTATGCCTTTGGCCTCACCGTGGATCGACGCCGAGGGCAAGATGTGTTTTCCCACGGTGGAGATAGCTCCGGAATCCACTGCTACATGATGAGAATGCCCAGTGACCATTTGTCAGTTGTCATCCTTGGCAATGTCAGCACGCTTCGCGCCGCCACACTGGCTCAAAACGTCGCTGACATCCTACTAGAGTCCGATTGTGCCTCCGAAGGGCCATCCAAAGGTGCTCCTACACATCCGACAATCATCGAGCGATCTCCAGGTGCCCTCGAACCCCTCGCCGGGCGCTACTTCGATGAGAAGTCGGCAGCCTTTGTCGATGTGTTGTTCAAGGATGACAAACTCTGGATCTATGGCCACGAGCTGTCTGCAACATCCGGAGACAGTTTCTTCTTGACACAGCATCCCGAGGCGACAGCCGTCTTCGGCTGCACGGGGAAAGACTCCCGCACCGTCACCATCGACATAGGAAACGGGGCCAATACCTACAAGCAGGTCCACGCTATCGAGACGACTGCCAAGGACTTGGCTGCCTTCGTGGGCACGTACCGCAGCCCCGAACTGGATGTAATCTGGCGACTAGATCTCGATGAAGAACAGCTCGTCGTGCGAAGAAGACGGCATGGCACCAGTGTGCTCAAGCCTATTTGTGAGGACGTGTTCATCGATCCGTGGGTAGGCAGAATCCTGCACGGAAATGCTGAATGGGTCATCGCATTCGATCGAATCGACGGCCAAGTGAGCGCACTTCGTGTGACCGCTTCCGGCGCGCGAGGTCGCAAC
>JAHITR010000074.1 GCA_018817505.1 Candidatus Bipolaricaulota bacterium
AACCTCTAATGGAGATGTCACCATCCGATAGAATCCACAGAATGGCAGAGCCCATGCGTCGTCAGGCTTGTCGCAGGATGGGGTGACAACGCTAAGAGCATCAATAACTGTAGGAGGCGCGGGCAGTATGAACGAGTCGAGAAAGGGTTCGACAGGATTCTTCGGCGTAATCACCAATCCACAGAGCTACCTTAACATCGTCTATCTGCTCTTGGCATTCCCTCTGGGCACGTTCTACTTCGTTTTTCTGGTCACGGGGTTATCGCTGGGACTGGGGCTGAGCATCACCGTGCTCGGACTCCCATTGCTGGCTCTGGTGCTCGGCGGATCGTGGGCGTTGTGTCGATTCGAGCAAAGCCTTGCCTCTGCCATGCTCAAGGAAACGTTCCCCATCAGCTCCCATCGACCGGAAGCCAAGGGATTGTGGTCCCGCATCAAGGCGCTTTTCAAGGACAGAGCGACATGGACGGGAACCCTCTATTTGTTACTGAAATTCCCATTAGGCGTTGCCGCATTCACGATCGTGGTGACCCTGATCTCCGTGGCCCTGGCTTTGATTGCCGCGCCCGTCCTGTTCATGTATGCGGACCTTGATCTGTTCATTTGGTATGTAGATACGCTCCCAGAAGCCTTTGCACTGACGCTGATTGGCGTGATCTGGCTGTTTGTCTCGCTGCACCTCATCAACGCCATGGCCTACGGTCTGAGCCGTATGGCAAGGGCTCTGTTAAGCAAGCCCATGTCCGGCAAGAACCACTAAGCTCACGGACGGGGTCAGCGAACGGGGCCAGATGCTGTGGATTGAATATGGGAACGGCAACTCAGGGGCGCGTGAGTTGCTGGGGAAGAATCCGAATTGAGGGGCTGATTCTCTTGGGCTCCTCTTGATGTTGGATCCGAAAAGATTCACCAGACTCTGTGGAGATGGCAACCCAGAGAACTGGGTCGCTTGGGAGTTGCTTCACAACTCGAAACCACAATGACAATTGGCTTCTCGGTGCGGCAGTCCGCGCCACCTTCTCTGGCTTGCCACTCTCTTTCAGTCTTCGATAGATCGCTCTGACGCTTGGGTTGTAGTAGGCGGCCGACAGCGTTGCTTCGTACAACCTGCGCCGGACCTTCCGATTCGCTCGCTTGCTGATGCGGCTTCGGATGAGACAGCACACCACTGATCCTATACTATCGGTACGGAGGTTCTCCTATGAAACTGAGATTCTGGATCGTACTCGGACTTGTGATCGCCGCAGGGCTCGTCCTTTTTGCCCAATCCGATGGCAATTCGGGCGATTCTCCCGCAGTCTCTGAACCCTATTTCGGCGAGATGGAGCCAGGACGAACACCCAGAGCCTTCGCCCGCAACATCTTGGGACGGGATCTACACACGCCACCGATCTTCTCACCGGATGGAGCTTCGGTGTATTGGTGCACCATGGATGGAGGAGACATCCAGTGGATGCGATTCGAAGACGGAGCGTGGCAATCGCCAGAGATCATTCCCTTCGCTGCAAACTCCCCCTTCCCTATCTACTCCGATTCTCCCTTCCTCAGCGCCGATGGCAGCCGCATGTACTTCAACTCATGGCGATCGAGCCATGAGACCATTTGGTACTCCGAACTCACGGAGGCTGGCTGGGGATCGCCCGAGCAGCTGCCATTTGAGACAACCCCTCCGAGATCGCATTGGGGATTCTCGGTGACGGAGGCCGGAACGCTCTACTTCGGCTCTGATGGAGAGATCTACGTCGCCGACCTAAGCTCGGGCGTGTACACCTCGCCGAGGCCGATCGGCCCTCCCATAAGCACAGATGGCCGTGAGGAGATGCCGTACGTTGCGAAGGACGGTTCGTACATGCTGTTCGCATCCGACGGCCATCCGAATAGCCTCGGGGACTATGACCTGTACTTGAGTATTCGTCAGCCTAACGCCGCGTGGGGGGAGCCGATCCATCTGCCTTCACCTGTGAACACGACACATCGAGATATGTACCCGACGATGTCACCGGACGGAGAGTACCTGTTCTTCCTCAGCAACCGGTATGGAGATCCCTGCGCCTTCTGGGTCGACGCATCCGTTGTCACAGACCTACTACCCTAGGAACTTCCGCTCATGGAGCTGGCACTGGCTACGAGGCAGCTGCCCCATCTCCGCTGCAATCCGCGGCCACAACTTTCATGGCCCCGGCAACTGCCAATGGGTAGTTGTTTGGGAGTCTCCTCGCCAGTCGCCAGGGTCAAATCTTGTATCATGCATTCTGTGCACGTTCGTGAGCAGTACTCTCGTCCTTCCCACTAAGTCAGCGGCTCAACCGCTGCTGGCGCCCCATCGAACTCTCCGCTAGTGCCTTGAGCAACCTCAACACCTGCTGGTCTGACATCAGTGCAATGCAGACTACAGGCAGTACACTGAGGATCAGGTATGGAAAGCGAGGGAATGATCAAGTGAAGGATACATCGAAGGCTCTTGGCTATGAGCCGATTCGGAAACTCGTGGTTCGGATGTCGACGCCATCGATCATTTCGCTCCTCGTCCATGCTCTGTACAACGTCGTGGATGCCATCTTCGTGGGGCGAGGTGTCGGCACACTGGGCATTGCCGGAATCGGCGTCGCGTTCCCGGTGTTCTTGTTGGTCATTGCGTTGGGCCAACTGATCGGCGTAGGAAGTTCCTCGGTCATGTCCCGTGCCCTGGGACGAAAAGACATGAACACGGCAGAGGAGGCGATGGGAACGGCCATCTGCCTGGTTGCCGTCGTCGGAATCCTGTTGGCGGCCGTTGGCATCTTCTTCGGCTCCCTGCTGATGCGATTCAGTGGTGCAACCGGCGATGTTCTTCCGCACGCAGTCGGCTATATCCGAATCATTCTCTGTGGTGGCGGTCCGTTCATTTTGTCGTTCGCCTTGTCTGCGATCGTTCGCGCGCAGGGCGATCCACTCCGAGCGACCGTTCCCATCCTGCTCGCCGCGCTCCTCAATATCGGGTTGGATCCGCTGTTCATCTTTGTCTTCCATATGGGAACGGCGGGTGCCGCCTGGGCAACCATTCTTGCTCAAGGGATCGGCGTGGTCTACCTGGCTTGGCACATTGCTCGCGGCAAGAGTGTGGTTCGGTTTCACTTACGAAATCTCGTCCTCCGCGTCCATCATGCCCGTGAGATTGTCAGCATTGGCACGTCGTCATTCGTTCGAACGATCTCCTCGAGTGCTGCGATCATCGTGATCAATCGGGTTCTCGGCATCCACGGGGGGGATGTGGATATCGCCGTATTCAGCATCGTCAATCGCTTGTTGTCGTTTGCCCGCATGCCGATCTTTGGTGTGGTCGATGGCGTTCTACCCATCTTTGGATTCAACTATGGCGCCCGGAGGATGGATCGCGTGCAATCGACGGTATGGAATGGGCTTGCGTTTGCGGGCTTATTCTCAGGATTGTTCTGGATCCTCTTCCTGGCGACCCCGAGAACCTTCCTTGGCCTGTTTAGCGCGGATGCCGCGCTGATTGAAGTGGGCATCCCGGCACTTCGATGGATTGCCCTGGTGATTCCCTTGTTCGCAGTGCAGGCAATTGTCGGCGGGTTCTATCAGGCGATTGGACGCGCACGTGAGGCGCTCGTCATCTCGCTGCTACGTGGCATCATCTTGATCATCCCGTGCGTGTTGATTCTTTCACACTTCTTCGGATCAACTGGCGTGTGGATCGCGTTTGCTGTGACCGATGCGCTGTCGGCAGTCATCGCTCTTCCCATGTTGCTCGTCGAATTGCGCCGATTGCGGAGGCTCGCGGAACCGGACGCTTGACACAACACGCGCAGACTACGCATGGCTAGCGACCGTCTCGATCTCGGGCATTTCCGGAGGGGTTCTTCGCCTTGAAGGATCGAATCCGTGCCGGGTTGACGTTGGCTAGACGATCGTCTAGTCTTGTTTTCATTCTTGTTCGTTCACCTTACTT
>JAHITR010000075.1 GCA_018817505.1 Candidatus Bipolaricaulota bacterium
CATGAGCACGGCGATTCCACCATACAGAAACAGGACGTGGCGCCAACTGCCGAGCCACGGTGACAGAAGCGTAGCACTGATCAGCGATCCGATCATGAAGCCGAGGGCCATGCCTCCTGAGATCACGGCATTGGCCGTTGCCAATTGTTTTCCAGAAAACCAAAGAGCGCAGACCTTGTGCAGATTCATCGGGATGGCAGCAGACAAAAGCCCCGCCAAGAATGTCGTGAACGCCATGGAGATGAGGTCCTGTGACAAACCGCGGGAGGCACCTGCCAATCCCAGAAGAAGACATGCCAAGACAAGCGTTCGTTTGGTTCCGAAGCGATCACCGACTATGCCTCCTGCCAATCCCGTGAAGAGTCCCGCAAAGGCAACCATTCCCCAGACTGCGCCCACTTGGACAAGCGTCAGGCCGAGATCGGCAACAATTTCTGAAAACAGCACCGGCATGGCCATGGATGGCGCAGCGACTACCAATGTGGCTGTAGCGCCTGAAAGCGCCAGCATGCCCCACCGATCCCTTGAGTGCAGGGCTTCTTGATTCATCGGTTCGATTTGGACTCCTCTCTTTGGCTCGGGAGATCGTACTCTGCCTGCGTTGCTTTCACGAAACAAGTGCGGCCTCTGCCGTTCTTTGTGAGGATCGAATGGCATGCTCGACAGGTGACGGGTAGCATTGCATAACGAGACTCAATGGGGATACGCGGAGGTCTATCCAGATGGCCAGTCAAGCGACTGAACAATCCATCGTTGTCTGTATTTGCGGGACCTTGGCTGCAGGAAAGACGACGCTCATCCGTAGCCTTTCACAACGATTGAAGGGATCAGCGATGCTTGTGTTCGATGAATATCAATCGTTCACCGAGTGGCCACAGGATTTCGCCCAATGGCTAGCGCAGGGCTGCGATCCAGCGGCCGTGAGCAACGCGCGACTGAAAGCGGATCTTCAGTCTCTTCGCTCTGGCGCACCGTGTGACCATCCCATCGACGGGCACACCATCAATCCCTCTCCCATCATTTTTCTCGAAGACCCGTTTGGGCGTACGCGGCCAGACAATCGGGATCTCATCGATCTGGTTTTGTTCGTCGAACTGCCCTGGGACCTGAGCGTCGTTCGCATGACGCAACGAGCCCTGGGGGTGGATGAGCGGACAGAGCCAACCGCGTTGGGTGATATTTCCAAGAGAATCCTGGTCGGGCGAATTGAATCCACACGCGCTTGGCTGTCTGGGTATGTCGCACGTCGTGACATGTATACGTCGCTGTCCGAGCCCGTGCGCGCGACAGCGGATGCGATTCTGGATGGCACGCAGTCCGTCGATGTTGTGCTTGCGGACGCACTTGAAGCGATCAATAGGGAAATGAGCGGGAGAGGCAATCGAGGAGATGCATGAGACAGAGAACGACTGTGATGAAGCCCTTGCACGTTGCGACCGTCGCTATGACGCCCGATCTGGATCCGCAAATCAGCCGGGATCGGATGAAGCAGATCATCGAACAAACGAAACGCGAGCATCCCGAGGTTCGGCTCATTCTATTCGGAGAGACCATTCTTGGGTGGTTCTACAACAAGGACGAGACGCGGGAGTATCACGAATCGATCGCTGAAACCGTGCCCGGGCACAGTACAGCCTTCATCGCTGACTTGGCGAGAACGCACGATGTCTTTGTGTCGTTTGGACTTTCAGAGAAGGCAGATGGCAAGCTGTACAACACGCAAGTGCTCATTTCCCCTGCAGGCGAAGTGCTTGCCAAACATCGCAAGTTTTGGATTCGCAACAAAATCTTCACGCCTGGAGACAAGAAGCTGGTTACAGCGGATGTTGACGGCGTTAAGGTGGCCGTGTTGATCTGCGCCGATGCCCGCAGTCTGGCGCTGATGCGTGCGATCCGTCGCGAGCGCGTCGATCTTGTTCTGGCAAGCTTGGCAGACTACGCCACGAGCCGCAAAGTCAACCAGCTGATGGGCGCGTTCTACGATGCGTGGACGTTAGTAGCCAACCGATATGGCCAAGAAGGCTCGATCCTATGGCGTGGCCTTGTGACCATCACTGATCCGTGGGCGCGGCTCCGCGCAAGCGGAATGGACAAGTCACAGGTGTTGGTGCATCGATTGGACATTGGCAATACGCCGGCGCTCTTGCGGTGGATGCGCAGGCTGTGTGTCGGGTTCAAGTTTGCTGGGATGGCGACAGTCCTGACCATTCAGTTGATCTGGGCATCGATGCAGAAGAAGTTGCGCA
>JAHITR010000076.1 GCA_018817505.1 Candidatus Bipolaricaulota bacterium
CGCTGGGAGAGTCCAAACCGACCAAAGCGACCCCTCGTGCCACCAATGCTTCAGCTAGCTGCGAACTGAGAGTCGGATAGCCCTCAAAGAAGCCCTTGGTCCCCGCGTGCTTCTCCCATCCTGTGGAAAACAGAACGGCCTTTCCTACAAGGCCAGGAGAGCCGTCCAGCAGATCAGCCGGGATCGGATTCGCAGTCGTGTAGAAGACGACAAGTTCGGGAAGGACAAGCGGGACGGAAGCCACATCCGTTCCCTCCTGAATGAAATGAAGAGGGGCATCCAAGTGCGTGCCGCAGTGGGGGTCAAGATGAGTAAACCGAGAGAGCGTCCCACCTGGGATGCTAAACGGTATGCGCTCCAATGCGATGCCTGTTGATGTTCCTGGATAAGACAAGCTTGCATCGTTCACGGGCAAGCTGAGATCAATGAGTTTCATAGTGCCTCCAATGAAGCATGGGCTCGAAAGCGAGCCCACACCTCAGTGTCACGTAACTCGATTGCCTTGTCCAGACCCTAGCTAGACGCCTGAAACTGGAATGTAGAGATCAAACGTCCATTTCTCTGGATCCTGCTCAAATGGCGTATCGTTCTTCTCCAAACCATGGCCGTATTGAGAACCAAACGAATATGGACTCTCCTCTACCCACGCTGCCAGTTCTTTCCACACACGGCCGATATTGGATAGGCCCGTAAATCGCGTTGTTGCGAAGGTTCCGCCTGCGAAATGCTTAATCTCAACAGGGGCGATGCCTTGAACAGACTCATCCACAGGAAGCCAAAACTCATATCCGTAATTTGGGCTCCCCGGTGAGGGTGTTGGATTGTCGAATCCATACATCCTGACAGTGGTGAAGTCCAATTCAATACCCGCCTTCTTTGCGAATTCATTGATGATTCCCGACGCCTGCATTTCTGGCTCTGTTCCAAAGCCCAGAGCACTGGCAACCCGCATGGCGGGGAGTTCGACGATCTGCACTTCCAATTGACGCATGATGACCTCCTCAGGTTCTTGCCTACGGTGAGAGTCTACGGGTATAACCTGACAACATATGTCAGTTATAGACATGGCTGAGAGGAGGCCCGATGCGAGCGGATCGACTGCTGTCCCTGTTGATGTTGTTGCATACGCGTGGGCAACTGACGGCTGAGCGGTTGTCGAGAGAATTGGAAGTATCTATTCGCACGGTGTATCGGGACATCTACGCCCTGCGCGTTGCCGGATTTCCCGTGTACAGCGAACGGGGCACTGGCGGAGGATGCTATCTTCACGAGGACTACCGCATGCGATTGACCGATCTGACGCAGGACGAGTTGATGGCACTGTTCACAATGGCTGTGCCCGCCGCCTTGGTCGATCTTGGTGTAGGGCACAATGCCAAGGGGGCGTTGCTGAAGCTTGCTGCTGCATTGCCTGCAGCCCGGAAGAACGTCGAGTCGTTCGTCCGCAATCGCATTCAGCTGGATCCGCAATCCTGGCGACCCTCTTCGACACCAGTTCCTGCACTATCACTTCTGCGTGAAGGTGTGTGGTCTGATCGGTGGATGAGAGTCACATTCCTGCGAATGCAGCGAATTCATACATCTCGGGAAATTGCGCCATTGGCCCTAGTTGCCAAGGAAAAACGATGGTATGTCATCTGGATCGGGCGTGATGATACGATGCATGTCGATCGGGCCTCTTCCATTATCGATGCTGAGTTGATGGAGGAGGTTTTCGAGCGGCCTAGGGCATTTGATTTGCCATCCTATTGGGCGGATTGGCTGAAACGTCATGCTGCCAATCGTCCTTCCTTCTTGGTCACCGCACGTATGGAATCGGACCTGATTCCCTCCCTCATCAGCGAATTGGGCAGCGAGTGCGTTCATCGTTTAGAAGAGGCCAATGGTCGTGCGCTGATTCGCCTCAGTTTCGAGTATTTCCAGCAAGCCCGCTCAATCATCCTTCGTTATGGGGGCTCCATTGAGGTGATCACGCCTGAAGCGTTGCGACGATCGATCTCCGACTTTGCTGAGCAAACCCTGGCCGTCTACAGAGCCCCCTGACTCCACTGCCAAGCAGCGTTTCGAGAGTCGAAGTTCAAACGTCTGTTGGCTACACTTCCACCGGGAGGTCTCATGAAACTCAACACGCTTCTCTCATTCCTGGCTGAAGAATTCTCAGGACTACGCACCAAGAATACCGTCGCCGAAATCTCTGGATTCCATCGAATCCAAGCGTCGCCTGGATACGATGCCGCACTGAAGCATATTGTTGGAGAGCTCGACTGCCTGGGCGTTGAATCCGAGATTTCGACCTATGTCGCAGATGGAAAGACCGAGACGTGGGGTTGGCCAGCTCCTCCCGGATGGTGCATTCGTTCGGGCAGTCTTCGCCAGGTTGAACCTGTAGCCAAGCGATTGGGCTCATATGATATCGTGAACATCTCCGTGCTTGGGCAATCCGGCTCAGGAGATGCGCAAGGGGAGATGGTTCATGTCGGGGCTGGCGATTCAGAGGCCTGTTTCGAAAATCTCGATCTGAACGGGAAATTCGTGCTCTCGAGTGGCCGTCCTGCGGCCATGTTGAAGTACTTGAAGGGCACGGGAGCCGCCGGTCTCATCATCTATCCGGATGTTGCCCGTGCCGAGCCATCGCATGATCTCGTGCAGTATGGCGGCTTCTTCCCTCGGGCAGACGAACTGGCTTGGCTTCCGATGGGGTTTTCCATTTCTCGACGGACTGCCGATCAGTTGCTCAAGGATTTGGCAAAGGGGCCTGTTCGCGTTCACGGTCAAGTGGATGCGGAATTCGTTGACAATCCGATGCAAGTGCTTGAGGCACGAATTCGCGGTTCGAATCCCCAAGCAGCCGAGGTGTTGCTCACGGCACATCTATGCCACCCCGCACCGTCTGCCAATGACAACGCCTCAGGAAGCGGTGTGCTCGTGGAGATCGCTCGCGTGCTGCGCAAGCTGGCCGACCAGGGCGAGTTGTCCAATACCGTGCGCCTGCTGTGGGTGCCTGAATTCAACGGAGCCATCCCCTGGGCAGCAGCTCATGCCGAGGATCTACGGAACGTCTTGTTCTCGATCAACCTAGATATGGTGGGCCAGTCACCTGAACTGATTGGTGAGCCGCTACGCGTCTTTCGCGTACCCAATTCGCACCCGACCTTCCTGAACGCCTGCTTCGGGCCTTTGCTCGCGACCCTGGCTGAAGACAAGCGCTTTCTCGCGACACAAGGATCACGTCGGATTCTCCACTGGATTCTCGACATCCCCAGCGGCGGAAGCGATCACTTGGTTTTTCAGGCACCGCCGATGAATGTGCCTTCTGCCATGCTTGGGCACGACGATCCGTATTGGCATACGGATCTCGACACGCTAGAGAAGGTGGATCCCACGCGGTTGAAGTGTGTAGGCGTGTTGGCGACCGCTCTGGCCCTGCTCCCAACATGGGGAATGGATGAATCGCAATTGCTGGCAGAGTGGCTCTATGCGTTCAGCCATCGGGCGCTTGCTGCGGCGAGCACGCTTGCGCGATCAACGGACGGGCGATTGAGCCAACTGCTGTTGGATACGGCCCGGCGTATTGAGATGACACGTGCCCAATCTCTGAGCGAGTTTCTAGGAGACATCTGGGACGTGACTCCGCATCTCACGGGTCTTGAGGAAGGTCAGCGAGCGCTTGGCCTTGGTGGGCAAGCTGCCGCCTTGGCTGATGACTTGCCCGAAATCGTGATCAAGCCCAAGCGAAGTCGCCAAGGGCCTGTCGCCTACGCGCTGATTCAACAGCTTTCCAAACAGGATCGCGACTTCCTTGACGAGAAGCTGTTCACGCACCATGGGGCTCCTCCGCAATCGTTGGTCAATTTGGCGGACGGAACGCGGACGATTGCACAGATCGCGGCGCACCTTTGCTTGGATTTTCATCAGCTGTTCCCAATGGCCGACATCGAGCGGGCCGTTGCGTTGTTGGAGAAGATCGGCTATCTCAAGACAATCCCGTGAATGGGGGATTGAGTCGTGATCGTGCCGTGCAAGGGAAAGCGACGGATCGTTGTTCAGTGAGAGGGGCGTGCCATTGATTCCCGTGCAAATGTTCAAACGGCTGAAGCGGGTTATCCATAGATACGATCGACGTTTCTGGGTATTGGTCCTCATCCAGCTCATCGTGGCAGTTGGATTTGGCGCAGCGATGCCATTTGTCAGCCTATACATGCACAAGCAGCTCGGCGTGCCCATGACGCTGGTGGGCACAATCCTTCTGGTCTCCGCGCTCGTAGACTCAGCCGGCCGCATGGCGGGAGGCGAAGTTGCAGATCGAATCGGCAGACGCCCGTTGGTGCTCATGGGCATGGCCGCTCGCGTGGTCGTGTTTGCCCTGATGGCGATTGCCATCCGACAGCAGTGGTCGGTCTGGGCCGTCGCTAGCATCTACCTAATGATCCGGCTGGCAGGAGCCGTCGTGAGACCTGGACTGATGGCGATGGTGTCCGACGTGGTGGCACCCGAAAACCGAGTCGAGGCGTTTGCGCTGTTCCGCATTGGAACCAATGCTGGTTGGGCAATTGGACCCGCCATTGGCGGATTCCTCATTTCTGTGTCGTACGCCTCCGTCTTTGTGCTCACAACGATTGCCAGCCTTGTTGGCGTCCTTCTCGTCATGTTATTCGTTAGGGAGTCGATGCAGCAGGCTGAAACGCAGCGCTTCGCACTCAAGAGAGTTCTTGATACAGCCAAGGACCTGCGTTTTCTCATGTTCTGCGGCTGGGCAGTCCTGTTGTTCATGCTGATGGCGCAGTTTGCTAGTACCTTGGCGGTCTTCTCCACACAGAATGTGGGTATCTCCGAAAGAGAGCTGGGATGGCTGTTTACAGTGAACGGAATTTGTGTTGTGCTCTTTCAATGGCCTGCAGCGCGATTGGCAGCCCGAGTGGGGATTCGATGGGGCCTCGTCCTTGGATGCCTGGCGTATGCGCTTGGCTACTTCACCGTGGGCCTAGCACCTAGTCTTGCACGGCTCACCGGGCCAGTGCTTCAGATTGCGCTAGGAAAGATGGCTTTGTCGATGACGCCCGGCTTTGTGTTCCTGATTGGCTCGATGATCGTGATCACGATTGGAGAAGTCATGTACTCGCCTGTATCGATGGCGGCAGTTGCTAACATGGCGCCTGCTGCGCGCATGGGGCGCTACATGGGATTCCTTGGACTCACAGAGGCCATGGGATGGTCACTGGGGCCGTTCATTGGAGGAGCGTTGTATGACCACTTGGCATCGACTCCCATCATGTTGTGGGGCATTCTCGGTCTCATTGGCGTGATTGCGGCACTCGGCTTCATGGTTACGCAACAGCGAAAAGGCGCTGGGACGTACCCGTCGATCGTCTCTTGAACTTCCGTTGTGATCCCGTGCTGAGAACACGCAAGACGACAAGATCTCAGGGGTCGGAACTTGCCCAGTCAGATTTAATCTTCCGAACGGCTTAGTTGACACGTCGGTTGTTTGCCCGTATGTTAATTGCATGAATGCCCGATACGAGTCTCACGGATGCGCGAGGATTGAACGAACGCGATCCAGCTTTGTATTCGGCACGATGACGATTGTGGCTGCCTAGTTCCGAAAGCATTCGGAACAAGGTAGCGTGATGGACTGCAGGGAGCCTGCGGTCCTTTTTCTTTTGACACGAGAGGAGTTGCGTTGTGGTAGGAAACAGGCAGAAGTACCTGCCGTTACTGCGGTATTTGCAGGACCAAACGCAAGACAAATCCGCCAGTCCCGCTGAAGGTGATGCGACCTTGGGAGGGACCCCATGTCGACGTTGATCCTGAAATTTGGCGGGACCTCGGTCGCCGATGCGGATGCCATCAAGCGCGTAGCGGACATTGTTCGTACGCAGCGGGCTGCTGGTCATCGTGTCGTGGCCGTTGTCTCCGCGATGAGCGGTGTCACAGATGCGTTGACTCGTGGCGTTCGCGCAGCCGTTTCCGGCGATCAGTCCGTGTGTCGTGACGTTGCCCACGAGATCCTGCTCCGAACAGCAGAAGCCTGCTCCCAGCTCGTTCCTTCGCACAAGGAGCGTGAGGCGCTGCTGGCCGGTGCACGCAAAATCATGGCTGGCTACGAATCGGTTTGCCAAAGTGTGCTCGTGCTGGCAGAGGTGACGCCGCGTGTGTTGGATCGTGCGACGGCATGCGGTGAGCCCCTCGTTGCCAGCCTATTGGCAGCGCATTTGCGCACGTTGGGTATCGAATCCCGCGCCATTCAGGCCGAGGATGTCGTAGTCACCGACGACACATACCAAAACGCTGCTCCGTTGCTCGATGAGACGCGGTCACGTTGCGCACATCAGTTGGCCCCGTTGATCGCCCAAGGGATGATCCCCGTCATTGGCGGGTTCATTGGCGCGACGCTTTCGGGTGTACCGACCACACTGGGACGTGGAGGCAGCGACTTCTCTGCTGCGATTCTTGGCAATGCACTGGCTGCAGACGAGGTGTGGATTTGGACGGACGTCGATGGTGTGATGTCGGCCGATCCGCGTCTGGTCCCCGGTGCCAAGGTCATTCCTGTGCTGTCGTACGCAGAAGTGGGCGAACTAGCCTACTTTGGCGCTGCCGTATTGCATCCACGAACCATTCGTCCGCTAATGGATGAGCACATCCCCTTGTGGATCAAGAATACCTTTCACCCAGACGTGGAAGGGACACGAATCGAGTCGGATTCCAGCCCGATTCGAGGCACCCTCAAAGCAGTTACAGACGTGCGCGGGCTGTCTTTGATCACTGTGGAAGGGCGAGGCATGCTGGGCGTTCCCGGGATCGCCGCGCGAACGTTCGAAGCCGTTGCGCGCTGCCAGGCCAATGTGCTGATGATCTCGCAAGCGTCATCGGAACAATCGATCTGCTTTGTCATTCCATCCAGGGACGTGGCCTGCGTTCAGGCCAGCCTTGAGCAGGCATTTGCCCTGGAAATCGCGCGTCGTGAGATCGATCGCGTGGGTACGCTCGATTGCGTCGGCATCGTGACTGCCCTAGGGGCCGGAATGCGATTGGGCGTCGCCGGCGTGACCAGCCGATTATTCACTGCCTTGGATGCACAAGACGTGAACATTATCGCCATTGCGCAGGGCTCGTCAGAATGCAGCGTATCGATCGTGGTTCAGGAACAAGATGTGGAGCGTGCCGTTCTCGCCATTCATGAAGAGGTGATCAAACAGTGAAACGAAAATCTGTCGCCATTCTCGGTGCCACTGGCACGGTAGGCCAACGTTTCATCCAGCTATTGGATGGCCATCCGTGGCTTGACATCGTTGCGGTCGCTGCCTCTGAGCGCAGCGCCGGTAGGCCCTATCGCGATGCTTGTGTGTGGCGGCTTCCGACGCCGTTGCCAGAATCTATCGCCTGGATGCCGGTTCAACCGCTCAATCCTGAGAAGCTCGAAGGCATCGATCTCGTTTTCTCTGCTCTACCGGCTGATGCTGCGCGTGATGTTGAGCCCGCATTTGCTGAGGCAGGAATGGCCGTGTCTTCCAATGCGTCGGCCTATCGCTTTGCTGAGGATGTGCCGCTTCTCATTCCTGAGGTGAATGCCGATCATGCGGCGCTGATTCGTCTGCAGCAGCGAATTCGCGATTGGCGCGGATTCATTGTCACCAATCCCAATTGCACGACGACAGGCATTGCGCTTGCACTCAAACCCCTTGACGAAGCCTTCGGATTGGACGCTGTGATGGCGACGTCCATGCAAGCGATATCCGGAGCAGGATATCCAGGCGTATCCTCATTCGATGTGCTGGACAATGTGTTGTGCCTCATTCCAGGCGAAGAGGACAAGATGGAACGAGAAGCGCGCCTGCTGCTCGGGAAGCTCGAACATGAACATGTCACAGAGGCATCGTTTAGGCTTGGCGCGCAGGCCAACCGCGTTCCCGTGATGGATGGACATACCATCTGTCTGTCAGTGAAACTGAATACCCCTGCTTCGCCACAGCAGGCAAGAGCCGTGCTGTCCGGTTTTCGCGGTGCATTGGCGGCACGAGGATTGCCTAGTTCGCCAGCCCTTCCGCTCGCCGTATGCTCAGAAGCCGATCGGCCGCAACCACGACTGGACCGGGATGCAGGCCACGGTATGCAAGTGAGCGTGGGCCGCATTCGCGAATGCCCGATCTTTGACTTGAGACTGGTCGTTGTCGTTCACAACACCGTGCGAGGGGCGGCGGGCGGATCCATCTTGAACAGCGAGTTGCTGATTCATGAAGGCTATATCAGATGATGATACGAAGTTCGGGAGCATTGCAGGATTTGTTGGGCGGATTCCTCGTGTATCGAAGTCTCGTTCCAGTCGACGATCGGCTGCCAACGATTGGCGACTTGCGACCAACATTGGGCCTAGGAGCCGATCGCCTGCCTCGCAAGGCCGAGTTTGATTATGCAAGAGTGGTTGGGGAGATAGCGCGCGAGGCACGCGTGCTTTCAGGTATCTCGAAAGGCACCACCCGACTCCTCTTCGTCGGCGACACAATGCGCAATGACGTGTCAGCGTTCTCCAATCTGTGCGCTGCGATGGGGTGGACGGGGCACGCGTTCATTGCCGATGAGGCAGGCGCCGCCGCTCACGAGGTCAGGCAATTAGGAGATGGACAGCAGTTGACGATTTCTAGTCGATGGTGCGATATCGAGAAGTTCGTCAACGACGGTTGGGCGGCTGGCTTTGGATGCGATGAAGAAACTGTCGTGGTGGTCGACATCGACAAGACGCTTGTTGGCGCACGGGGTCGCAATGATCATGTGATTGACAAGGCAAGACAGCGGGCTGCGTATGAGGTGGTGCAACATCTCGACGATGGAGCGTGGACTGATGAGACGTCATTCAAGCGGATTTACGACCGCATCAACGACCCTATCTTCCACCCGCTCACAGAAGACAATCAGGATGCTGTCGCGTATTCGTCCCTGCTTGTCGCCTGCGGGTGGATGTCGCTTGACGAACTGGCCGCTCGCGTCGGCCAAGGCTGGATTTGTGGATTTAAGGGCTTGATGGATGAAGTAGCGAAGACGTGGTCGAGCTTGCCATCCGGGATCATCCGGCTGCACGAGGCCGTTCGCGAGCAAGTCGAAGCGGGAAATCCGACCCCGTTTGTTGCCTTTCGTCATGCCGAGTACCGATGCACGGCTGAACGGATGGGCCATTTGCCTGATGGAACGTCGCGCGAAACGATGCTGGATGAAGAGATCGTCATCACTGAAGAGGTGTGGCAGGCGATTGGGACATGGCAGGCGCGAGGTTGTCTCCTATTCGGGCTCTCGGACAAGCCTGATGAAGCCTGTTTCCCGCCCGCTGATTGTCCAGATGCTTTGCCAATCCATGGTATTCGCACCCACATCGTGGGAGGGCGACGATGAACCCCGCGATGCGTTGCTGGTACACCTGCGTACGCGGCTGCGAAGGACGTTACGCGGTGGATCAGGTCATCTATCAATGTCCTCAATGCGGAGGACTTCTGAATGTCGAGCATGACGTCGAAGCGTTGCAAGCCAAGACTGCCGACAAATGGAAACAGCTCTTCCTTAGCCGCGCCAGCGATCTGGTCAGCCCCGAATCCAGTGGCGTCTGGAGCAAGGGGGAATGGGTCCTCCCCTCGATCGACAGGGTGAATGTCGTCTCATTGGGCGAGGGACGGACACCCCTGCTTAGCGTACCTCGGCTTGCTCAGCACGTCGGAGTTGGCGAGCTGTGGATAAAGCAATGCGGCACGACCCATACCGGGTCGTTCAAGGATCTGGGAATGACCGTGCTCGTGTCGCAGGTGAAGCAGATGATTGCCGACGGTTCAGCCATCTGTGCGATCGTGTGCGCGTCCACAGGAGATACGTCAGCGGCACTGGCCGCCTATGGAGCCCATGCCGGAATCCCGACTGTCATTCTCCTGCCTGAAGGGAAGATCTCCCATGCGCAACTGGCCCAGCCGCTGGCCAACGGTGCCATTGTGCTCGAGCTGAATACGGACTTTGACGGGTGCATGAGGATCGTTGAGCAGGTGTCGGACGATCCGCAGTTCTACTTGGCCAATTCGAAGAACTCGCTTCGCATCGAGGGACAAAAGACGTTGGCGATTGAAATTGTCGAGCAATTGGCATGGAATCCCCCGGATTGGATTGTCATCCCGTGCGGCAATCTGGGAAATGTCAGCGCGTTGGGCAAAGGGTTGGCAATGATGAAACAGCTGGGGCTCATCGATCGATTCCCTCGCATTCTCGCTGCACAAGCTGAGAGCGCAAATCCTCTTTATCGAAGCTTTCTCACAGGACTTGAAACGATGGAACCTCAACAAGCTGCTCCCACGCTGGCTTCGGCCATCCGCATTGGCAATCCTGTCAGCTACGAACGCGCAGTCAAGGTGCTGAGAGAACTGAACGGGGTGGTCGGGCAAGCCAGCGAGCAGGAACTGGTTGACGCATCCGTGAATGCGGATCTGCACGGCCTGTACACCTGCCCTCAAACCGGTGTTGCCTTGGCGTGTCTGCAGAAGGCAACGCGAGCGGACATCATTCATCGTACCGACCGCGCGGTCGTGATTGCCACTGCCCACGGGTTGAAGTTCACAGAGTTCAAGACCCTTCATGATGACGCGATTCCCGGTGTGTCGACGACCCGAGCCAATCGTCCGATTCCGATGGCTGCAGATATCCGAGTTATCCGAGATCACCTACGCAGAGAGATTGATCGAATGACCTGAACTGAGGAAGTGATGGCAGCGCGTTCGCGCAGGCTACTGCTCCAGGAAACGGTGCAGGATCCTGTCTGCGACGTCATTGGCCGCGGGCACATGGCGCAGGGCACGGAAGAGGTGCTTGGACGGCTTTCGTCCCATCAGCAGTGTCGCCCGGATGAAGAACTTAGCTTTGCGCGATGAGATCTCTGGGTGTGCTTGGATGCCCCACGCCTTGGCTGTGCCGTAGCGAAGCAGGTGCGTGTCGCAATGCATGGTTCGCCCCAGCTTGATCCAAGGATCAGGTGGATTGGACGCTTCGTCAAAGTGATAGACGAACGTCGGCCAGAGATTGGGAAGAGCATCAAATAGGGGATCCGATCCCGTCATCTCGATCTGCGCCCACCCTACTTCGGGTGGATTCGAGCGCGCTACGTACTGCTGACCTGATAAGGCATAGACAAGCATTTGGTGACCAAAGCACGATCCGAGAATGGGAATGCCACGTTTGACGGCTTTGCGAATCAGTCGAACCTCTATGTCGAACCACGGCTTGTGCTCGAGGATCGATGCTTCTGACCCGGTCAGCAGGATGTGGGTAAATCCATCCAGGTCCGGCGCCGGTTCTCCTGAGGGGACATTTACGACGGACGCGTCGACGCCCTTCAGATGGGCCTTCCAATGCCATGTGGGCTTGAACAAGTGGCGATGGACGGCGTTATTGACAATCAGAATTCGCGGCGCCATAGCGGAAGTATACCTCACCCTGCAGGCAGTGGCGGGCGCAGGCAGCAGACCCTATTCGCGGGGTTTGGGTTTCTTGCGCAAAATTGTGTTCCGTTGCTTCTTGACGCTGCGGCGTTTCCTCTGTTTGCTGGTCATCGCCCGTACGCGCCCGGGAACCGCCGTGCTGATGCGGCGCCGCGTAGGTCTATTGAGCGCTTCGAGACGGTCGCGCAATTCCCGCAGCGCAATCTGCTTATTGCGAAGCTGGCTGCGCTTGTGCCGACACGTCACAACAATGCCCGACGAAAGATGCCCAATGCGAACGACTGTATCGCGGACACTGACATTCTACCCGCCTGGACTAGACAGCCTAGACCTTGGGCGCTGATCCGGGCACTTGCTTTGCGTGCTTCCAATTTATGCCGATGCGCTCCCCGGGTCCCGATCTCAAGCCGCGGTTGAGTCGCCAAATGCTCAAAGGCGCCTCAGCGTGTTGAGTCGCTTGCGACACTCGAGTCCTAGTTGGATTCCCAAATCGTCCTTCTGGATCGAGATTGAAATTCGGGGACAGGCTACTTTTCCATTGGCTACAAAAGTAGCCTGTCCCCATTCGGGCTGGGGGTCGGGGGCCTGGTTCGGGACCTGGTCTTCTATTTCAACATTTTCAGAAGCGGCCTTCAGATTTTTCGATGAGCGTGAAGGCATCAGTTTGTCTTTGGCTGGCTGCCAGCCTTTTGTCAGGCTGGAAACCTTCGGTGCTCCCTGATGCGAGAGCAGCACTACGAGTAGGCCCCCACGATGAGCGATGCGGATGGCGATGACGACGAGCACGTCATCACATATCTCATAGAGAATGCGATACGGGCCGACGCGAATTCGATAGAGTTCCGGGTTGATGAGCTTCCCAAATCGAGGAACACAAACCTTATTTGTAGGGTAGTACTAGATCGATCGTCTATAGATCGAAGACTTACTCGCCCCCCTCACCCAGGAACTTTGCTAGTTTCCCCCTTTCCGATCATCTGGGAGCGGAAGTCAGAGCGTGCATATGGAGCATTACGTGAGGGGTTGTCGAGAGCCATCCATCACCCTGCGAGGCGGGCGGCAAATACCCATGTCTACTCGTGCCGATGATTTCGTTCAATCCATCGATCAGGCGTCTCAGGACTTCGGGCGGGAGGATACTTATTACGTCACCGATTCGTTTGACTGACCGCCTGTGCATCTGGTTAAGCTTAACCCAGGATTGCTTGGGTAGGTTTCCCGACTCAAGCTCAAGTGAATGAGGGAACCCGGTACGTTGGGCCTGGTTCGTAACTGCGATCGCAATCACTGTTCTCGATCGCTCGTTGAAGACGTCATGACTGAGGATGACAACCGGACATATTTCAGCTTGCTCGCGTCTGCGGGTTGGATTCAGGGTTGTCCAGCGGATCTCCTCTCAGTACGCTGGCCATTGATGCCTCTCCACGGAGATTCCCTTTTCTGCTTGCGTTCGGTCGTCCTTGGGTCGAGCTTGGCGCATTCTACGGCCAGCGAGTCTTCTTCATGCGAGCCAGCTTCTCCTGAACGGCCTCTTGGATTGCGCGGCTTCGACTCGGAAAAACTCTGTTCTTGACCAGCTCGTCGAGTTCGCAAAGTTTGCGTTAGTCAATGCTGACTGCAACCTTCGAGGATTTCATACTGGATCACCAGTAGTCCCATGGGTCATACCCATGGATCTATCATTGTCCGAGACGACAGTACGCCGTTTGATCCGTGAACTTGGCAGGCGGTTCCGCAGCTTTTCGGATTGCCAGTACTTTTCTGAGAGGATGGATCGTGCCACGGCAACGCAGGATTTCCTCAATCTGTCTTGTTGTGTGAGTCGTCCTCTTGGGGAATCGAGTCCGTTCCACGTGCGCTCTTGAGACGTCGCCACCCATTGAAAATTCATTGGACCCGGCTCAGTTGAGTAAAATGGGCGGCGGCAAAGGTTTCAGGAACGTACGGGTGCGGACTGTGTCAAGGAGCGAAGCATGAAACTGGCGGTGTTGGCGATTCTTGTGGCAGTCGCTGCCTTGGGTGCGGCTTTGCTCTTGCTCTCTGATGGAGGCATCGACAAGCTGCATCAAGTGACCGATCCACGCGAGGCGATGGGAGTGTCGGTGACGATCACAGCCTCTCACCCCAATGCGCAAGCGGCACAAATGGCGATCGATCTTGCATTCGCTCGTATCGCCAAGATCGAATCGGTGGCATCGCCCGCTAACGAGGCGAGCGAGCTGAGCGAACTCAATCGAACGGGTTATCTCCCGTCGGCATCAGACGAGCTTGTTGAGATGCTACGCCTGGCGTCTGTGGTCAACCGGGTGAGCGATGGTGCTCTGGATGTGACCATCGGCGCATGGCTCGATCTGTGGCAATTCGATCCCACGGTCGATATTCAGTTTTGGGATCGCAGCCCGGCGGTCCAAAGCGCATCAATTACCGCGGCACAAAAGCACGTCGGCATGGGTCGTATCCTCCTCGGGGGGGGACGGACGACGTCGATCTCGTTGGTTCCAGGAACCATCGTCGATCTGGGTACAATCGCTGTGGGGTACGCTGTGGATGCAGCAATTGAGGCGCTGCGTGAGGCAGGGATTGAGTCTGCCATGGTTGAAGCGGAAGGTGCTGCACGTATCATGGGGAGCAAGCCAGACGGATCGCCGTGGGTCGCTGTGTTTGGAACTCAGAGTGCCTCTGGCGAATCCATTGCGCGATTCCATCTGACGAACGAGGCCATTGTAATGAGGACGGTGCAAGATGAACGGCTGTCGCCTGCAATGGGCGGAACCATTCTTGATCCACGGACTGGCTATCCAGCGGTGGCGACTTCTGGTGCTGTGGTGATCGCTCCCAGTTGCGCGGAGGCGTGCGCCTTGGCCGCTGCGGTTTACGTGCTCGGGCCAGCCGATGGGTTAGCACTCATCGAGCGGCTCGAATACACAGAAGCCTTGATGATTGGGCGCGCGGATCCCCAGGACGTTTGCCGGTCAAGCGGCTTGACAGCATTTGAGAGCCAGTCCGCGGACTGAATATCCTAGATGCGCCGCTGCGAGTGCAGCTTCGCTTCGTTTCCATAGTTACGTAGTCAGCACATTCCGCCCGCTGAATGCCAGCGCGGCGAGTTGGTTCTCGAATCTCAGCCCGCAAGGAGACACTCGGGATGGTCATCTCGTTTCTTTGAGATAGCATCTTAGGACTCAACAATGTGGGGTGAGGTGTCCATGTCCGTGCTCCGTGAGACTGTCTGTTGTATTCCTGAACTGGCTTGTCTGCGGACGGCCTTCGGTGAACCGGCGAAAGGCATGGAATGACGACTTGGTACATCGGAGGCGCTGTCGCCTTCATCTGTCTTCTTCTCTGGTTGCGTCTCGTATGGGTGCAGAGGCGGGTGACAAGGAAGGCCCATGCGGACTATGCCCGCAGTCGAGGGACACTCCATGCACGTCAACTTCATGCGGGCATAGCCAAGCATGAGCTGGCATTGCGGCCGCTCATTGTGGAACGGGAAAGGATTGGTGCGGCCATCGACTCCCTGGCGCGAGGCGAGCTGAACGAGCTCAGGAAATCGCTTGCCAATGACCTTGTCCATGGCCCTCTGGCGGAGATTCGCGGCGTTGGCTCCAAACTTAAAAATCGCATTGTTGAGTCGTGTTTTGATGGCACGCTGGAAAGTCTGAACACGGCCCAACAGGTGCCTGGCGTCGGTCCGGAGATGGCACTGGATATCCAAACGTGGATACAGCAGATGCAAAACCGAATGCCGCAGCTTCTTAAGGGCGATTTTGAGGGTAAGGCGGCCATTGTCGATGCCTACCAGCAGCAGCGCAGTGTCTTGAGCACGCAGCGCGCCCGTCTTGAGCGAATGATCCAGCGACGTACAGACATGCTGGCACAAGCCAAACGAAAGATGGCCTCGCTGGAAACGGCGACACCGGCCATCTATCGGCAGGCGCTTCTAGGCGATGTGCAGGCCGCAGAACGCGTGGCCGCCCACACGCTCGGTGTGTTCCCCGAATGGGAGGACGCGCCCGATTGGTTCGCCGAATTGATCACCGATCCGGAGCGTGAGATGGATGGCATCTAATTTCTGGACGCGGGCCTTCCGCAAGCCACGCGAAATCGACTTGGGATTTGAGTTGGATATGGATGCACAGAACCGCCACGTGATTGCGGTTTACGAAATTCACAACGGCACAAGACGTAAAGTGCTCCATCCGGACAAGTTGTGGAACTATGGGCGCACGTTCAAGCGTGAGGGCGCCCGGTTTGCGCTTTCGTTTAAGGCTGTCGAGTCTCTCAATATCCTACGATCTCTGCATCCGGCCATTCGTGACAATGGCGACCTGGTCGTCCAGTTCTTGCCTCCTGCGTTGGAGTACTTGCGCAAGCGAAACGATGTGAACGAGACGACTGCGTCTTCGACCGTCAAGATTGCCAAAGAGCCTCTGCGTCCAGCGGCAGACATCGATTTCATGCCGGATCAAGGCGTCACCATCACCGCCGGATACCGAAGGACTGCCGAGGATCGTCTTGTGCGCAAGAGCGAATTGAATGTGACGCGCGATGGTGGATTTGCTCGACTGAATAACGTGTTCCATCCCCTGAAGGTGGCGACGTCAGAGAAGGTCGATCAGTGGATCGATCGCGAATCGACGACCGTGGATTTGGCGCACGTTCCCGAGTTTTTCTCGCGCGATCTCGTTCTTCTCAAGAGCGAAATGTCGGCCGTGCTTACGGATCGAGCACAGCGGGTGCAAATCATATCCGCGCCGTTGAAACCACGAATTACTGTTGAGCAGGACGAACCTGGATGGTTGGACTTCTCTGTCGACTACAAGGCCGGGCGATTCGTCCTGCCTGAGGACACGATCAAGCAGACGGTGAAAGATGGCAAGACGCACATCCGCATCGACGACTATCGTTTTGCCAAGGTGGATCGAAGCGCCCTCGATCGGACCGATGCCCAAATCAAAAAGCTGGGTGCTGTCTCTCAAGACAAGCGCTATCGATTGCCCATTACGCGGTTTTCATCACTTGAAGAGTTTATTGATCAGATCGGCGGGTCGCGCGTGCTCTCCAAGGCGTATGAAGCGTTCTTGGGCAAGCTGTCGGGCTTCAAGCCGAATGAGGCCTTTCGATTGTCGGATGCCGCAGAGGCATCGCTGGTCAAGGCAGGGTTTGTTTTGCGCCCCTATCAACGCGCGGGCATTCACTGGCTGAATTGGCTTCGGGAGAACCATTTGCATGGGTTGCTGGCAGATGACATGGGGCTCGGCAAGACAGTTCAGACAATTTGTGCAGTCAACATCGCCCACGAGAAGCAGGAGGCCGATCGTCCTTCGCTGATCGTTTGCCCGCGCTCCGTCGTTCCGTTCTGGGTTCGTGAAGTACGTCGATGTGTCCCTGACATCCAAATTGCCGCGTACAGCGGCCCTCGGCGCGACAAGACCATCTGGGAACATGCGGGGAAATGCTGGCTGGTAACAACGTATGAGACGTTGGCCCGCGATATTGATCTGGTTGCCAGAGTCCCCTTCTACTTCCTTGTCTTGGATGAAGCCACCATGATCAAGAATCCCAGCACACAGCGGACGCTCGCCATCAAGTCCATCAACGCCATGCATCGACTCGCCTTGTCGGGTACGCCTGTCGAGAATCGATTGAGCGAGTTGTGGTCCATTTTCGACTTCCTCATCAAGGGCATGTTTGGGACACACCACAGTTTCTCGACACGCTACGAAGTTCCCATCGCGCAGGGCGATGAACAGTCGGCGCAGGAACTGTCCAAGCGAATTCGTCCGTTCTTGCTTCGTCGCCTCAAGGAAAATGTGGCCAAAGACTTGCCTGAGAAGATCGAGTTGGAGGTCTGGTGTGACCTTTCCCCCGAACAACGGTCGCTTTACGGCCAGATCCAGGACCTGCTGGCCAAGCCGCTTCAAGAGGAGATTGAACGAGGGGCACAAGTGAATTACCAGATGAGCGTGTTGCCCGTATTGACTAAATTGAAGCAGGTTTGTGACCACCCGGCGCTCATCACCGGGAAGATGAAGCCTCTGTTTGGCCGATCTGAGAAATTTGACACAACCATCGAACGGATTCAGGACATCCAAGCCAATGGCGAGCAGGTCGTTGTGTTCTCGCACTTCCTAAAGACGCTCGATTTGTTTGAGCTTGCATTGGGAGATCTAGGCATTTCCAGCGTCAGGATTGACGGTGGTGTGGTCAACCGCCAAGTCCGTATCGATGCGTTCAATGATGGCCAGGCGACGGTCGCTCTTTGCAGTATTTTGGCTTGCGGGTATGGAATCAAACTGACATCTGCCAATCATGTAGTCCATTTTGATCGATGGTGGAATCCGGCGACAGAAGATCAAGCCACGGATCGTGTCCATCGAATCGGTCAGCAGAAGACGGTGTACGTCTATCGAACGCTTGTATCTGGCACGTTGGAGGAGAAGATTGCTGCATTACTTGAGAATAAACGCGATCTTGCCGATCAAGTCATCGGCGCCTCGATGTCGCAGCCGATGAGTTGGACGAAGAGTGAGTTGCTCGAGCTCCTGAGGCCTCTCGATTGAGACGATGGGCGGACCGCCTGTGCCGGGTGATGTCGGGCCGGTGCTGATGCTAGAATAAGGCATCTCAGCGATGGAGGTTCCTATGCCCGAACTCCCTGAAATTTTCTGTCGTGCCCGCGAGATGAATGAATACCTGACTGGGCGTACCATCGCATCAGTCGAGGTAAAGCAACCCAAATGCCTCAACGTGCCTGTTGAGACGTTCATGGAGGGATTGCGCGGGAACACGCTCGGACCCACAACCTATCACGGCAAGTGGTTGCTCACCGAGTTGACGCAAGGACACCTGCTCGTCAACCTCGGGATGGGTGGAGAACTGCTGCTTGTGGATCACGATGTCATGCCTGAGAAATGGCGAGTACGGATCGATTTCTGTGATGGGAAAACGTTTGCCGTGAACTTCTGGTGGTTTGGATCGACTCATTATGTCGCGCCTGGAGCGCTTGCCCAGCATCAGCAAAGCGCCAAACTGGGGCCGAATGCGCTTGATCTGACGGCTGATCAATTTCAGGCGATCCTTGCCGGACGGCGGGGACGTATCAAGTCGTTTCTTCTCGATCAATCCAATCTGGCGGGCATTGGGAATGCTTACATCCATGACATTCTGTTTAGAGCCGGCATCCACCCGTCGCGGTCCATTTCCACGTTGGGCGACCGAGAACGGCACGAGCTCTTCCTGTCCATCCGTACGGAATTCGAGCGAAGTATTGAAAAGGGAGCGGCGCAGTACGAGCTGAATCTGCTGGGCGGTCGAGGTGAGTTTGGGGTGGCCGACCTCCTTGTGGGATACCGAGAAGGCAAGCCATGCCCGACGTGCGCAGCTGAAATTCTGAAGGTCAAAACGGGGAGCACAACCAGTTACATCTGTCCGAAATGCCAGGTTTTGTGATGTCTATCACCTTCAAACAAGCCCTTTGAGCCGGTTTCGTGCCAAACGTGATGAATGTCACATTCGGCGGAAATCGTTGGCGAGTGGAGGCTACGAAACAGTCCATGGTTTGTTTGGCGCAGAGGGCTGGTTCCCGGTCGGCTCTTAGAAATCACTTCGATGAAACGCTCCCGCATCGGTACTGTTACATCGATTTCTTGAGGTTCTGGAGCGTGGCAACGATCGACACACAAGGAGAGTCCCTAGGTGATGCTCACGCCTGGGAGTACACTAGAACCATGAAAGAGGCCCTCACATGATGCTGTCTCTCCAACTTTTCGGGGCGCCAGATCTCCTGGTCGACGGCTCATCGCTGCCATTGAGTCGTCGCAAGGCGATTGCCCTGCTTTCGTATTTGGCAGTGACGCGGAGTCGACATCATCGGGAAACCTTGGCTGCATTGCTGTGGCCTGAATCTGACGCCACTGCTGCCTATTCGGCTTTGCGTAACGTTTTGTGGATTCTCCGACAATCGCCACTCTCGGCTGCCCTGCAGACTGATCGCAGCACTGTGGAACTCGCAGACAATGGCTGCCTGGAAGTAGATGTCAATCGGTTTCGAAGCCTCATCACCGGATGCCCAGCTAAAAGACATGGCATTGGAGAGGTGTGCGCTGTCTGCGAACCTCGTCTCAAAGACGCAGTGGCTTTGTACAGAGAGCCGTTCATGCATGGATTCACTGTCGCCAATTCTATTCAGTTTGACGATTGGCAGTTTGCTGAAGGCGAGGCCCTGCGCAGGGAGCTCACAGAGACATTGGATGCCTTGATCAACTACTACACCATGGTCGAGGATTGGGCATCCGCGGTTCGTTACGCGCGGCAATGGCTGCACGTGGATGAACTCAATGAGTTGGGATACCGCAAGCTCATGCATGCACTTGCACACCAGGGCAAGAGAAGCGAGGCGCTGCGCACATTTGACGAATGCTCGGCCGTTCTGGAACACGAGCTGGGTTTGCTGCCGGAATCCTCCACAGTCGAATTAGCTGCTAGTATACGTTCTTCAAGGACTGCCACTCCGGCATCTCACAAAGGTCGGCACCATCGGCTTCCCTCTGCGCTCACGCCGATTATTGGAAGGCGGGAGATGGCTGAACAGCTCGAAGAGCTGTTGAGAGAAGAGTCCTCCCAGATCATTACGATTGTCGGGTTGGGCGGATCGGGGAAGACCAGTCTGGCTCTCCATGTGGGACGCCGTGTCGAGGAACGCTTCAATCACGGAGCCGTCTTCGTATCGTTCGACTCAGTGGGAACCGATCTTGTCGTCGCTTCGACGATTGCCCGAGCGCTCGGAATCGCACATCCGCGCGATGACCGCTCGGCGCTTATCGAGCAACTAGCCGACCACCTGCAGGAACGTCGTTTGCTGCTGATCCTTGACGGGGCGGAACGGGTTTTGCCGCAGATTGTCTCGCTGCTTCCAACTCTGAGAACGGCACGCCATGTCCGAATCTTGATGACGTCGCGCATTGCCCTTGGAACAGTCAATGAAACGGCAATACCTTTGCACGGGTTGGCCTATCCGCCACTTGGCACACGGATAGAGGATGTGACGGATTTCGCGGCCATTCGCTTGTTGAGAATTTCGGCGCAGCGACACGGACATCTCCCGCAGGACATTGAGGATGAATTGCCAGGTATGGCGAGATTGACTCGACTGCTTGAAGGCTCTCCATTGGGGCTTGAAATGGCTGCTGGTTGGCGAGCCGTATTGACGTGGGACGAAATTGCGGATCGCATTTCAGACAAGCTGGAGTTTCTTGTTCACATGCGTGAAGACGTCGCCCCCAAGCACCGCACGTTCGCTGCTGTATTTGAGCAGGCTTGGGGTATGCTCAACGAGGAGGCTCAAGCCGCCTTGCGCAGGTTATCCATCTTCCGCGGTAGCTTCGCGATTGATGCAGCCGAATATGTAGCCGAAGTGTCGCCTAGCGTCCTTGCGCTGCTGGTCAATCGTTGCCTGATCAGACGCATGGGACCCAAACGATACGAACTGCATGAACTACTCAGGCAATTTGCTGGCGGGAAGCTCAGCGCTGCTGGGCAAGAGATCGACCGAGTGAAAGCCCGCCATGCAGAACACTACTTGGGATTCGTGGCAGAAAGCTTCCTAGCACTCACAGGGCCTGGGCAGTACCCGGCACTTGAGGCGATGAGCCAAGATTTGGCCAACGTCCGACTGGCCTTTCAGCATGCTGCCGAAACAAACGCCTACGAGTTGATTCGAGACTCATGCGAAGGGTTATTCTTCTTCTACGATATGCGCACGCAGTTTGAGGAGGCGGAAACCGTCTTTGCCAATGCGGCAGCCGCGTACACTCGGCATGAAGGGCGCGACGTGGTTGTCGAAGCCTTTCTTCAGATTGCGGCGGGCTGGTTTGCTCACAACGCTTGGCCAGATCTCGCTGGTGAGAGAATGGAAAGCGGGCTAAGGCTGCTTGAGGATCAAGAGCCGAAGACACGCCTCCATGCCATGGCGTACGTAATCTGTACGTACGCCCATTCCGGATGTGACATTGAGCGGTTTTCGCGGCTGGCGCAGGCGAGCGTTGAGTTTTATCGAATCCATCAGGACACGTGGGCAGAAGGCCTTTCCACCGCTGCCTGGGGAAGCATCGAGGGCTACCGGGATGTGAATCTGGCTGAATCGCTCGCCTACCAAAGCTTGCGCCTGCACCGAGAGGCGGGCGACGCCTGGGGAGCGGGATTGGTTCTTCTCTTCCTTGCGCGCATAGCTGAGAGACACGGCCATTTCGATCTTGCCTTGGCGCGGTATGAGGAAAGCCAGCGGCTATCTGAGCCCATCGCGTCGGACATTGTCGGCGTCATCGAAGCGATTGCCGGGCAGTCGCGCGTGATGGGCAAACTGGGCAACTCCCAAACCAGCGAAGCCTTGGCGCTGGAAGCACTGCGGCTAAGCCGCGCAATTGGCAATCGACTCCAGATCGGGCGCGCACTTGTTTCACTTGCGAGTGCACGGCGCTTGCTCCGTGATGAAGCCTCAGCCAAGGAGCTGTTGGAAGAGGCGTTCTCGCTGCTGACGCACCGTCAATGGAGCGACTTGCAGGCAAAATGTGCGGTGTTGCTACTGGAATTGGCGCTGGATGGGCTGGATATACGTGCGGCGCACCGATGGCTGCAGGAGGCGACGCTGCTCAAATCGAATCATGCGGACCTCCCTTCTTTGATTCACAGATTGGAAAAACTGCAGACGTCGTCCGAACCTCGTTCGACGGGTGGATAGATTGTCGTGTCTTTGGAGGCGAATGTGGCGGATGCTAGTCTCGTAATCCTGGCTGCAGGCTTGGGAAGCCGCTATGGCGGACTGAAGCAGATCGATCCGATTGGTCCCAATGGTGAATGGCTCATTGAGTACTCGATTTACGATGCGTTGGCTGTCGGAATCAAGCACGTGATCTTCGTGATTCAAGGAATCCAGGAAGCGGCGTTCCAAGAAACGCTCGGGAACAAACTTGTGGGTCGCTGTCGCGTGAGCTTCGCCCATCAAGCGGTTGCTGATGTACCATCTGGTATTGGCCCCCTCCCCAAGCGCGAGAAACCGTGGGGCACTGGACACGCAGTCTTGAGTGCTCGTCGATGGGTCGAAGGGCCGTTTGCAGTGATCAATGCCGACGATTTCTACGGTCGTGAATCCTATGCTCATCTTGCTCAGTTTCTTGCGCATGCGGACCGGTCGCCGGATGCGTATGCCATGGTCGGCTTCGATCTTCGAAAAACGCTAGCAGCTCACGGCACGGTGTCGCGCGGTGTGTGCAGAGTAGGAACGGATGGTCTGTTGATTGGCATCGACGAACGTACGAAAGTCGGCATATGGAATGATGTGCCTGTGTTCTGGGATCGTGAGGGTACCCTCCATAAACTACCAGACATATCGATTGTATCCATGAATATGTGGGCATTCCCGCAAGTATTCATGGAGGAGCTAGCCGTCAATTTCGAGCAGTTCTTGTCGTCTCCGAACACAGATCCCGTCAGGGACGAGTTTTTCTTGCCCAGCGCGGTGAGCGAGTTGGCCGTTGCTCGGCGTGCACGTGTGCGCGTTCTGCCGACGACGGCAACGTGGATGGGTGTGACCTACCGGGAAGATCTGGACCGCGTGCGACGGGGGATTCAAACAATGATCGACGCCGGGGTCTATCCACAACACCTATGGAATCACAAGGTGTAGGACCTCTACAGCTGCTGCAGGAAGCAGCGCATGCGTTCAGGCTATCGGGTGCAATTACTCGAATCGAAGAACACGTCGCTGGTCTCATTCACGATACATTCATTGTTCACACGAGCGTGTCGAACCGGCCTCGACGATACATCCTGCAGCGCATCAACCAGGAAGTATTCTCAAAACCCTCCGTGCTCATGGAGAATATTGAGGCCGTCATCCGCCATGTGCAGCGGAAGGCTGCGGACGAAGGACGTAGTCCGGAACGAGCCATTCCCAGTCTCATCTACACCTCTACCGGGCAAGCGTGGCTTCACATCGCAGATACAGCCTGGCGGATGATGGAATTTGTCGAAGGAACAACGACCATCGAATTGGCAACCGATGCCAATCAAGCTCGCGAGATCGGACTCGTTTTTGGACGATTCCTTGAAGATCTTGCCGATTTCCCGACACAGGAGCTCCAGATTGCGCTTCCCGGATATCGCGATACCGCACGATATCTGAATGTTTTGTGGGACGCCGTTGACACAGACATCGTCAATCGGGCTCAATCCGCTCGCGAGGAGATCGCATTTGCTGAAAGGAACATGAGCCAAGCAATGCGGCTTCAGGAATTGCAGCGAACTGGGCTCATTCCTGTGCGAGCGATTCACGGAGATACGAAGATCAACAACGTATTGGTCGATTGCAGATCTGGAGTAGGAGTCTGTGCAATCGATCTGGATACCGTCATGCCAGGACTCCGGCTTCATGATATCGGCAATTGTGTCGCCGAAGTGATGGTCGGGAATTCAGCACCTCAAGACTCTCTAGCCGGGGATGAGCTGGATGTTTTCGAAGCATTGATCGAAGGATTCACGTTGTGTCGATCTCGTCCTCTGACCGTCCTTGAGTGCGAGAGCCTCATTGATGCCGTACGTTCACTCACGCTTGAGTTAGGAGTACGGTTTCTTGCCGACTACGTAGCAGGCGATACGTACTTCAAGACGACTTTCGCGGAAGAGAATCGCGTTCGTGCGCGACGGCACTTCGAGTTGGCCCGCAGGCTGGAACTCAATCGCGGAGTGCTGCAATCTCGCGTTCAATGCTTAGGAGAGCGTTCTCATTGAAAGCGATGGAACTCTGCACATCCCCTCGAATGCCAATGGACAACGGGATACACTCCCGACCTGGTTCTTGAGGGGGCTTGAATGAAGGCTCTGTATCATCAGAATAAGCATCTGTTACTGTTTCTGTTGGCTGCCAGCTTGTTGCAGTCATTCGGGCATAATGTCTGGCGCGCGCTATTCAATAACTTTGCAGTGGAGACTATCGGCGTCGGGGCGGATGCCATCGGATGGATTCAGTCTGTTCGAGAATTGCCGGGACTCCTCGCCTTCGCGGTGGCTTTCCTAGCTCTGCTTTTCAAAGAGATGCGGATCATGGCCGTCAGCTTAATTCTCCTGGGGATTGGCATCATCTTCACCGGGCAATCGACCACTATCACATTGCTGTTTGTCTCGACATTCATCATGAGCTTAGGTTTCCATTTCATGAATCCAGGAAGCAACGGCCTCATTCTGATGAGTATTGATCACAAGGAAACTCCCAAGATCATGGGCCAGCTCCGAAGCATGGCGGCGATCGCTGCTGTACTGGGCACTGGGGCCGTCTACTTGTTTGTGGACTGGCTCGGATACAAGGCGATGTTCACCATCGTGGGTGCAATGGTGACGGTTGGGGGGGTCGTGCTGTTCCTCGTCGGAAAGGGAGGGCATGGCCTGCCCGGGAAAAGGAAGATCCGCCTACGCAAGCGGTATTGGCTGTTCTATACGCTGACATTCTTGATGGGCAGCCGCCGACACATTTTTACAACGTTTGCCCCGTTCTTGCTTGTTCAAGCCTTCGGAATTGATGTCAAGATGATGTCGATCCTGCTCTTGGTGAACAGCTTGATGAATGTTTATGTCTTGCAGAAGGTTGGCAAGCTCGTCGCCAAACTGGGAGAGCGCGCCGTACTCACTTTCGCGTTCGCTGCACTTATTCCCATCTTTCTTGGCTATGCCTATGTTCAAGTTCTCGGAGTGCTGTATGTGTTGTTCGTCGTTGACAACGTGTTGTTTGGATTCAATATGGCGTTGACGACGTACATGCAAAAAATCGCTGTCTCGCCAGAGGAACTCACTGCGAACATGTCCCTCCAAGAAACGATCAATCATATCTCAGCTGTGATTGTTCCGGTTGTTGGAGGAACCATCTGGGTGCTATTTGGCTCGAAAGCGCCATTCCTTGCTGGCGTCGTCATTGCAGGCATTTCGCTCCTCCTGACGCAGCTTATTCGTACGGGAAAGACAGGCGGCCCGAAGGCTCTGCTTCCAGAGAGCACGTAGCAACTGCCTATTCGTAGTGGGTACAATGCTGCCCGAGAAACGAGAAGAGGTGCTCCAAGCATGGCGAATGTCCAAAGCGAGATCCGATTCCTCCCCGTAGCCGTTGCCAATGCCATCTGTCCCGAGGATGTCGAACATGCTCAGATTGGTCCTTACATTGCTGGATTGCTGCACACGGCAGGTGTAGTTGTTGAGGATCATGACGTCATCGCGATCAGCTCCAAGGTCGCCTCCTTTCTGGATGGAGGGTTGGTCCGTCTGGCCGACGTCCTGCCCACACGAAAAGCGAAGGTGTTGGCGTGGATGTTTCAACGAGACCCAAGAAAAACTCAGCTCGTTCTTGAGCAAGGGAAGGTGCTCCTGGTTGTTCCCTTGAAGAGAATCATTCGCATCCCCGCTTTGCGGGCGATGATGGAGCGGCGTACAGGGAACCCCGAAGCGATGATTCGTGGCTACCAAGAAAACAACGCCTATACGTTCATCGTCAGGAAGCATGCCGTCTACTTGGATGAGGCGGGCATTGATCACACCAACTCCCCGGGCGACTACGTCTCTTTGCTACCTGAGGATCCTTGCAGTCTGGCAAAAGAGGTTCGCGAAGGCATTCGACAACACTTTGGAGTCAATGTCGCCGTCATTCTAACGGACACGGCGACCAGTGTGGGAAGGCTGGGTTCGCAGGACGTGGCCATCGGCTATTCAGGGATCGATCCTGTTACGCGGGAGACGTTTGACCCCGATCTTTTTGGTGTGCCTCGATCCGGAGGCATCGACATCGTCATTGATTCCATCGCAGGCATGGCCGGGTTGGTGATGGGACAGACTACGGAGAAGACGCCGATCGTCGTCGTGCGAGGCTTGTCGTATCAACCGGAGCGTGCAGATGAATTGGCAGGCATGGACGTTGTTTCTTGGCCCGCTGAATCTCAGTTCCAGTTCGCGTGGTTCACACTTCTTGCGACAATTAGGCTGTGGATCGGCAATCTCATCTCGCTTCAATGGCGTACTAAAAAGTCGAGGATTCGCTAGGCAACAAGAGGATCATCGGCTTTGCCAAACACGGTGCTGAAGGTCTCTGGCGCACGCCATAATTCAGCCTGTCCATTGGCTCGTATGGCCACTTTCGCGGGACGCAAGAATCCACAGCTATTTGAAGCGAAGTGGTCGGCTGAGTAGGCTCCCGTATGGAAAAGCACGAACCGTTCGCCGCGTTGAGGTAGACGATTCAACGTGACCTTGGTCTTGCTAATCATGTCGCCAGAGAAGCACAGTCTGCCGGCCAAAAATGCCTCGATCGGAGCGTCATCTTCACGCAAAGGAAGCACTGCGGCAGGGAACATGTCAGGTGAAATGAGATTGGTGCCGTGATTGTTGATGCCCATGTCCAGGGACACAACGGTGTGATCGAGCACGGTCTTTGTACCTGCGACTTGGGCCAATGTAATCCCGGCTGTCGCCATCAACGCTCTGCCCGGCTCGATAATCAGCGACGGTGAACCCAGATCATGCAATCGCTGGGTGCACGTTCGACCGTCGGCGAACGTATGGTGCAGCAAGTGATCGAGCATGGCCGCTTGGGGCACAGCTGACCAATAGGCCTTTCCAATCCACGATGCCCCAGCAGACGCACCGTTCGAATAGCCCATTGGAAGATCGTTCCACGTGACCGATCCAGAAGCCTTTGAAAGCAGTCGTTCCCGCAAACGTGCTTGGAATTCTCGCCACGCCTTCTCTGTCAGGAAGGACACTGGGAATCCTCCTCCGACATCAATCAGATCAGGACTAAGTCCACATTGCTGTGCCTGTTCCATCAAGACAAGCAGATGGTCTAGCAACCGCTCATATCCAGACGGTTCGGCGATTTGTGTTCCAATGTGAGCGGATACTCCGCGACAGCGAATGGTCGAGTGGTCGACGAATTGAGAGAACAAATGGGATGCTTCGCGAATATGGAATCCAAACTTCGTCCAATCTGCAGCCGTTGTCTGATCGTCTGAAGTCAATCCAGACAGTGGCATACCGCGAAAGCGGAGAAGAATGCTTGCCTGCCGTACGCCGTCTGCTGTCAATCGCTCGATCTCATCGATCTCATCCTGATTGTCGACCGCGATCAGGCACCCAGCCTCCAACGCCCCTGCGAGGTAGGCATCTGACTTAGCATTGCCATTACAGATAATGCGCTCAGGAGCGATGCCTTCTTCCAAACCCAGCAGCATCTCGTTTTCGGATGCTGCATCGATTCCCAAGCCTCTCAGACTGGCAGCACGTACGGCCCCGCGGCATGGATTGGACTTCACAGCCAACGCGACGAATCCCTTGGGATAGGATCTGCTCAAGGCATCAGCAAAGCCCCTTGCATTGGCTTCGAATTGTTCGAGGAACAAGACGTGAAGCGGAAGCTTGTACGTGTCTGTGAGACGGCCTATGGGCTTGGCATGCTTTTGTATCAGGTGTTCAAGTTGGCTTGAAGTCGGTGTCATGTTGGCTCCAGTCGTTGCGGATAGATGGTAATCGACTTGAGGGGGGATGTCAGGTGGCGGATACGCAGATAGAGCCCAAGACAGCTGTCCGTAATGGGCACCACACGATGAGTGCGAGGTGTCGTAGTCGAAAGTCTTAAAGAACGCGGTGCAGATCAGCGTTTGAAGCCGATTGCTCATCATGAGCAAAGCCGGTGAATAGAGTCCAATAGGGCCTCGGCGCGGCGATGTACCGGATTTCGATTGGCAGATGTCCAAGACACGAGTTCCACGATTGGGGCCTTGTACATACTTCCTGCCCGTGCTATCGTGACATCAAGGAGGAGATGCTCATGCCAATTACGATCACGATTACATCTGGAATGCTTCTCGCCTTCTTCTGGGCATTTTGGATCTTCGCGTTCGCCGGCTTCTGGTGCGGCGGCCGCTGCTAGCCACCAACAGATAGAAGATGACGGGTGATTGAATGTGACGCGGATCACAAAGACGGGGAGAGTTGTCATTTGGGCTCTCCTTCTTTTGTGGGCCGCGTCACCCATTGTCACGGCCGATCTTCGTGACGATCTAGCCCAGAAAACGGGGTTGGATCGTGATTTGGTTAATCTCGTCACAGTGGATGTAGGCGGGACTGAACTTACGCTGACGTTCGTCTACATCAACGAGCGTACGTTTCAGAGCAAGATTTCGCCGGAGTTGTCTTGGACGCTCCAGCCCTTTGTCGGGCGAAATGCCATCTATGTGAATCCCAGCGTGGAGACAGTTGTATCCCAATTTGGGTTTGACCCTCAGCTCATTTCGATTGTGCAAAACGGAATGGCCATTGGGCCTGGACTCGATTCCTGGAGCGAGATTACGCCCGGATTTTTGAGCGGCCAATTCGTCGTCAACCCGGGGGGTATGGAGCAAGGCTCTGGCAGTGAAGGTGTTCTCGTCCTTGACGAATCGCTTGATGGACGAGTGGCATTCGACGTGATGTATGCCGGGGAAAGAGCCTCGTTTGTGATCAGCGCGACCTCTAGCGTGTCGCAGACGACGGGTTCACCCTCAGCTGCCCTGCAATCGCACGATCCTATTGAGGTGGCGCCACTTGAATCATTGGATACGGTCCAGGAGTTGCTGCTGCACGAGGCATTTTCGTCTGAAGCGATGGCTGCTGCGTTTCAATTGGATGCGAACCTGGTTCGGACGATCGTGCTTGCTCCCCGAGGACGAGAGCTTCGTCTATTCTTCGTTCGTCTTGAAGCATCGATTCGAACGAGTTTGCTCGGATCTGAATTGCTGAACGCAGTCGATGAGGTCATCGGGACGGGCGCGGTGATGGTCTGGGCCGTATCGCCAACAGGTACTGAGTTTACCCCCTGGAATTTCTATATTCGGCAAAACAACACCAATTACGTCTTCTTCAGCACGGCATCGTTTGTCGAACTCACTGAGAACTTCCTACGTGTCGAGCGCGTGGAGATCGGCGACGTAGCAGCGGGCGTCATCCGACTGCCGCGGAGCGTCGATTCATCTGCCGCGTTTTCTGTGCTCTACGGGACCTCTGGAGTCGACTATCCATAGAATTGCCCTCTTGCAGTTGACATCTGTTGCTTTACATCGGACGATTTGCTCGGTGAAACCATGCGCATCATTCTCGCCTCAAAATCGCCTCGCCGGCAGGCCCTGTTGGCCCGCATTACGAACGACTTTGTCGTGATCCCCAGCCATGCTCATGAATCGTCTATCGGAACGCCACGCGAACAGGTGCTGACCTCCGCTCGGTCGAAGGCCCACGCTGTAGGCGAAACCCATCATGGCGTGATCCTTGGCGCAGACACAATCGTCGTTCTTGGAGACGATGTGATGGGCAAGCCACGCACTCGAAGTGATGCTGAGTCGATGCTGCGAGCCTTGTCAGGTCATTCGCACACAGTCCTCACTGGACTCCATCTCTGGAATACGACACAGAACATCGAGCGTGAATGGTGCGCTGAGACACGTGTTCGATTTCGAGAGATCACAGAAGAGGAAATGCAATGGTATCTCGACAGCGGCGAGTATTCAGACAAGGCTGGTGCCTATGCGGTACAAGGAAGAGCCGCCATCTTCGTCGCGAGCATCCATGGCGAATACACCAATGTAATGGGATTGCCGCTTTGTGAATTGAGCCGCCTATTGCGGGAAGTCGGAGTGACCCTGTAGCCTTTCTAATTGAAGGTAATAGACGGTCATCGAGGGAGGAATCGTGCCGGACAAGAAGAAACACAGTATTCACACCATCCAGAAGATGAAAGAAAATGGCGAAAAAGTCGCTTGGCTCACTGCCTATGATTACCCGACTGCCGCGTTTGCTGAAGCTGCTGATCTGGACATGCTGCTAGTCGGCGATTCGCTGGGAATGTGCGTCTATGGCTACGAGGGGACCATACCCGTCACCATGGATCAATGCATCGTACACTGCGAAGCCGTTCGCCGTGCTGCTCCGAATACCTTCGTGATGGGCGATATGCCGTTCATGAGCTACCAAGTGAGCGACGAAGCGGCCGTGGTCAATGCAGGGCGGTTCATGAAGGAAGCGGGCGTCGACGCGCTCAAGTTGGAAGGCGGGAAGCGCATCATCTCGCGAATCAAGGCCATTCTCGATGCTGGCATTGTGGTTTGCGGGCACATCGGGCTGACGCCACAAAGCTCGGGACAGCTAGGTGGGCACAAGGCCCAGGGACGAACGGTAGCTTCTGCTCGTGCGTTAATCGAGGACGCCATGGCCATCGAAGACGCTGGCGCACAAATGCTGCTTCTTGAGGCCGTTCCGCCTGAAGTTGCTGGGTTCATCGCCAGGAAGCTGACGATTCCCGTGTTCGGAATCGGTGCTGGCCCCGAAACCGATGGACAACTGATTATCGTCTCGGATCTCATCGGTCAATTCCAGGCATTCACTCCGAAGTTCGTGAAGAAGTACGCCAATGTGGCGCAGGTCATCACGGACGCAATGACAGCGTATGTCTCAGAAGTTAGGGGTGGCGTCTTCCCGGCGGACGAGCACTGCTACCATATGCTGAAAGATGAAATTGGCAACTTGCCCGCTTTGATGCAAGAGTTCGAATGAGATGGCAAGGCATGACGAGAGCACACAATCAGGAGGCACGATGACCGACCTAAGACAGCGTCTGGCGATCTCTCAGGACAACCTTCAGCAAATCAATCAATTCCTGACGGATCCCGATTCCGAGGTGATCACCGACATTTTGTCGGTTATCGAGAAGCACGGTGGGCCAGAAGAGATTAATCGAAAGGCGGCGGCGGCACGTCAGCTTTCCAGCCTCATGGCGCGGTTGCGGGATTCCGGATCGCCGTATCTGGCAGACCTTGAATGGCTCATCGCTCAGCGAGATGCAGGTGCGTTTGTTACGGTCGACCAATTCCGACGGGATGTCTTGGGCACTGCTGCTTCCACGACCTCATTTGATGAGGGACATCCAGTGACGCTCGAAATCAGCGCCCTCCAATTCTTTCCGTGGCTGATTGTGCAAGCAAGGCAGGCGATTGATCGGCGTCAGCTTATGCCGGGGCGCTATATCCGTGTGCGCAACATGGCCGAGCAAGTCTCAGATCAAGGGGACACGCTGGCTGTTGCTGCCGCGATGCAAATTGTCGGTGCAAGTTATGTGGAGACTCTTGACACCAAGGGAACAGATGGCTCAAACATCCATCTGGGTGGCCCGGCCACGATCACCGGCTACTTCGGGGGCGTCGGACAGCCCAATCGCCATGCCTTGAAATGGGTTGACGAATTCCTTGGCTACTACACAGAGTATGGCATTAGGCAAGTGCTGAACATCAATCCTGGAACGGTTTTCCTCGGCTATGTTTTGCACAAGCTTGGGATCGATATCGAATTCAAGATATCTGTCTTCATGGGGAATGACAATCCGTATGCCGCCCTGTGGACGTTGCTGGGCGCCAAGCTGTTCGCACGCGAAGACGGGACCACATCGCTCATCGGGTTCAACTGGTCCAACTCCGTGAATAACGAAACCATCGAGAAGGGCGCGACCGTGCGGCAAGCACTGGGGTTCGAGGACGTCGTGCGGTTTGAGCACCACATTACGGAAACGTACAAGTCGATTGTCATTCAGCCCTACGACCGGACGGAGGAGCTGGTTGAACTTGCGGATCATGTGGCCAACATCTCGGCCAAACACGAGGGAGGCAAGCCCGAGACTGATGGTGTGCGAGCGCATCCCTCGGATATTCTCGACTACTTCGCGCCCAAGGCCGATATCGAGGCAAGCGGACTCATGCCTGCCATGCAGCAAAACTACTTGGACAAGCACGATGCACTGAACATCACTGCCACCGAACTCACGAAGAAGGGGCTGTCATTCATCGCTGCCAAGAATCTGCATCGATAGTCTAGATACGGACAAACAGCTTTATGGACTGCGGGCCCTATGCTTGCTGCAGTTTCGATCGCGGGATATGCTTGGGGCCCATTTTATCTCGAAGAGGTGCACATGTCTGACTACGCGTCGCTGAAGCATCAGATTGACGAACAGGGGATCCAATTCATCGATTTTCGGGTTGCCGACCTGGTTGGACGATTTCGACATCTGGCCATCCCCTCCGCCCGGTTCACGCCAGCGCTTATTGCAGAGGGATTGGGCTTTGATGGATCCAATTTTGGCTATCGTGCAGTTGCTGGAAGCGACATGGTATTGGTCCCTGATCTGTCATCAGCTTACGTGGAAGAGCGGCAGGGCGAGAAGATCCTGACGCTCATCGCAGACATCCGTGACGCGGAGACGCGCGGACAGGCAGCGATAGATCCGCGCGGAATTGCTCGAGCGGCCGTCGCCTATGCGCGCAGTCTAGGAATTGCCGACGACCTCATGGTGAGTCCCGAGTTCGAGTTCTATCTGTTCGACAGCGTGTTCTATGACACAGAGAATGGCCTTAGCGCCATCGAGATCGAGCCTGCTGAAGGAGTCGCCCACCGTGCGGGCATCGGAGCTTCTCAATATTCAGCCTATCACGCCCCATTGCACCAAGATCCATTCTTCGAGTTTCGATGTGACGTTGTTCGACAGATTGAGCAGGCGGGGATCCCTGTCAAGTACCACCATCATGAGGTGGGTGTTTTCGGTCAACATGAGATCGAATTGGGATTTGATTCGCTGGTTCGAATGGCTGATGCTGCATTGATTGTGAAATCGCTCGTTCATAATACGGCCACGGAACGCAATCTTAGTGCGACGTTCCTCCCAAAGCCGATCCACGGCCAGGCGGGCAACGGTATGCATCTCCATCAGTTCCTCGTCAAGGACGGCGTGAACCTATTTAGCGGTGAGAACGGATTGACGGAACTCGCCTTGTGCTACATCGGAGGCCTGCTCAAACATGGGCGCAGCCTGATGGCATGGACCAATCCATCGACGAATTCGTTCCGTCGCCTGGTCCCAGGATTCGAGGCTCCAATTCATCTAGTGTTTGGATCCGCCAATCGTACAGCAGCCGTTCGTGTACCGGCCTACGCACGTGGCGACAAACGGCGCATTGAACTGCGTACCATGGATGCGACGTGCAATCCGTATCTTGCTTTTGCTGCCATCCTGATGGCGGGAATTGACGGCATCCAACAGGGCTATCACGCTTCGGCGATGGGGTTGGGGCCGTTTGAAACTGACTTGTATGAGAAGAACTACGGCGAACCAGCTCCGAGAAGCTTGCCCGAAGCACTCGATAGCCTGGCTTCTGACCACGGCTTCCTACGTGAAGGCGACGTGTTCTCGCAGGGCGAAATTGACCATTGGATACGGGCCAAGCGTGCAGAATGCAGCGCAATAGCGGAAAGGCCACATCCGCACGAATTCGTTCTCTACTACGATCTATAGAACTTGAAAGGGGCTCGGGATCTTCACCCGATAGACCCCGAGGCCTCTCGCCGATTACTTCTTTTTCTCTTCACGATCCAGGTACTGAAGAATGGCTTCGACAACGAGATAGTTGATCGAGCGATCAACTTTGTCTCCAAGTCGATCCAGTCGTTCGATCGGTTTCTTTTCAAGTTTGTTCTTTGGAATGTAGATCGAGAGCGTTGTCACTTCGCTTTTTCGAACCATCACAATCACCTCCTTCTCTCTTTGAGGACCTTGAGGACCTTGATTTCTGTTTGAGCCTACACCAAATAATGGAGACTGCGCAACTCTATGGCAAGCGCAAAGAAAAGAGCCCCAAGATGTGGGGCTCTTTATTTCAGTTACAGGAGAACTCTTTCTATCTCAGAACAAAGCGGAAAGTATAGTAGACGACCTCTCGACCTTCGGACATTGCCATGTTCATTTCGTGACCAGCAGGGCGGACAACGGCCATCTCGCATGCCGGTTCACATCCCGCTTCTGCTCGTTTTGGCATCTCTTGCTGCATCATGCCACACGAGGCCCCGATGCTTCTCTCGATGGCCAGAACCAACGTGAAGATGCCTTCAGTAAGGACGTTGGTCGTCAGAGATGAAGTATCATCTGTCCATACAATTTCCGTGACCGGAACGAAAGCATCAAACAGATCTCCCGCGGGTGCGATTGAGATCGTTCGTCCGATGGGGGCAAAGAACTCCGGGCCGGCTTCATTCATCGTATTCACTGTGTTGCCACAAGGGAGCTGAATGGAGCAACGATCCCAAAGAATATTGATGACGTCATCGGATACGTTATGAATCCAGAACGGGATTTTGCTCTCTACGCCATCCTCATTGAATGCCGCATCGAACGCAATCCGAATCGTGTCATCATGAAATACAGCTTTCTCAGAGTACACAGGATCAAGCATCTCCAGTGACTGTTGGGGGAGGATTGTAACCCCGGCAACAGGCTCCGCGATGACGACGGGAGCGACAACTTGTTCCACCACAACCGGCTCATTCGACGCCATGAATAACCCAAACAAAAGCAGGGCCCCCATGATGCCCGCAATAACTGCAATCTTCCCTAAGTCTTGCACAACACTCACCCCTCTTGGTCAGAAACGCCCTGAAATCTATTCATCGTACTCCGGCATGGCTGTTTCACGGACGGGAACTTGACCAATTCAAGTGTGAACTCTGTCTGCAATGCAACTGGAGGTGCGGAGGCGAGATGTCCCAATAATTGCCGCTCGGTGATCCAGTATGTCATTCAGAGCCGACATTCGCAGTTTCGTGAAGTGAACGGGTGGTTCGTCAGTCATTGACAAGCGAGTGAAGTGCGGGAAATCGTCCATCTTCCCTTGGGAATAAACGCAAAAGCCAGCGAGAGGAGTCGAACCTCCGACCGATGGTTTACGAAACCATTGCTCTACCACTGAGCTACGCTGGCGGTACAATCAGGGATTATATCATGCGAGTAGGTGCCTTCAACCGGAGGGGAAATGGACGGACTATCGATTGCGGCTTCGCTTGGTGAGATCGCTCCGCGAATCGTCGAAGGCACGATTCGAACGATCTATCAGCCTGACAAGACTCAGTTCGTCTTCCGCGTCTTCGCTGGCGAGGAGCTGCAGCTGGTCATCGATCTCGGAGATGCGAGCATTCGCACGTCCACATGCAATATCGAAAATCCAATCAAACCTTCCATGTTCGTCATGCTCCTGCGTAAGCACCTTCGCGGAAGTCGCCTGGTAGCAGTGAATCAAATCGGATGGGATCGTGTGGTGGCAATGGACGCGATTCGACGAGACGGGCCAGATCGATTCACGTATCGGTTGATTGCAGAGTTGGTCGGCACGCGCGGTAATCTCCATTTGCTCCAGGATGGCGTCTTGGTGCAGTCCCTGCGCCCGGATCGTAGAAACTCAGTCGGTCGGCGCTATGTTGGACTGCCCTCTCAGGGAAAGTGCGATCCAAAGGAGGTTTCTCCGGCACAGCTTGCGACGTGGTTGTCGGAGAGTGCTTCCTCGGACGTACTGGCTGCCAAGATTGATGGCCTCGGCCGACGGACTGCCGGGGATTTGGTTGCCCAGTCCAGTGGGGATGATCTCGCGTTGGATCTGTGTCTTCGGCTGAAATCCTTCCTGGCGTTTGTCAACAGGCCGCAAGCATCGATCGCAGAAGACGAATCGCGCGCAACATTTTACCCACTTCCACTTCCAGCCATTCAAATGCCGAGTTTTCAGGAGGCTCTAAACCATGTCAAAGCGCAGGTACGGGAGGAGAACCTGCCGCCTCAAGACACGGTGTTGCGAGATTTGAAGCGAGCCATCCTGACTCGAGAGAAGACGATTGATAAGCTTGTCGACTGGCTTAATGACTCATCCCAAGCAGATGCATGGCAAGCGCAAGCCGATCTGCTGATGATCTTTCAATCCGACATCCCTCGAGGACAAACAAGTGTGGTTCTGGCCGACCCAACAGATGGTTGCGAGATGACGCTGGCGTTGGATCCATCCCTGTCGGCGATTGATAACGCGCAGTCGCTTTACAAGAGAGCTAAACGAATACGCCGCGGCCATCCGCATGTGCATATTCGGCTAAAGAGGCTGCGTTGCGAACTCACATTGCTGCAATCGGCCCTGGAAGCGCATCAACGCGCCGAGGCTTTGGAGTCCGCTGCGTTGGATCTGCTCCCCAAGAGAACGAAACAAGCACCACCTTCCAAGAAAGCAATCCCGTTTCGGCAATTTGAAGTTGCCGGATACCAGATTTGGATGGGCAAGAGTGCTCGTCAGAACGACGCCCTTCTCAAAGCGGCTTCGCCGAACGATTTGTGGATGCATGCCAAGGACTATGCAGGATCGCACGTGGTTGTCCGTGCTCATGGGCAAGAGCGGATTCCGGATGCCGTCGTTCATGCCGCTGCTCGACTGGCTGCCCTTCATTCCAAGGCCAAGTCTGAACGGCGCGTCGAAGTGACGATGACGCAGGTCAAGCGTGTGCGAAAGCCAAAAGGCGTGCCCGCAGGGCTGGTAACCGTGCGAGAGGCAGATACACTCACAGTGGATTTGGAGGAGGGCAGAGCATGAATTATGGGATGATTCTGGACGTCGCTTTGCAGCTAATCGCCGTCTTCATGGCGATTGTGTTTCATGAAGTAGCGCACGGCTACATGGCATTGCGTCTCGGAGACCCGACGGCAAAGAATCTTGGGCGCCTCACATTGAATCCACTTGCCCACATTGACCCTATTGGGACCATCCTCGTCCCTGCGGTCATGATTCTACTCACAGGTATGGGATTCGGATGGGCCAAGCCTGTGCCTGTCAACCCGAGATACTTCCGCAATCCCTTCCGCGGCATGTTGTTCGTCGCACTCGCTGGACCAGGCACGAATATCGCGCTTGCATTGGGCGCGACTTTGGTGGGGCAGCTCCTCTTGCTCATGGTGCCATCAACGTCAACCTTTGCCGCATCATCATTTGGCGTGAATTTGCTGATGGCTTTGTTCACAGTGCTTGCGTTCTTGGTCCTCTATAATCTGTTCTTCGCGGTGCTGAACCTTGTCCCGATTCCTCCTTTGGATGGCTCCCGGGTTCTGACCTACTTCTTGCCGACAGAAGGGCGACGCATCATGCTGCAGATGGAGAGGTATGGTTTCATCATTGTGGTCGGGCTGTTCTATTTCCATGTTCTAGATGGGCTATTCCGGGCGGCCACGACGTTGGCCCTGCAACTGCTAGGTGAGAGATGGATCGGGCTCGTATTCAGGTAGACAGCGACTGCCTCATTGCTGCTTCTATCGGGGATTTGTATAATCCGCCCATCTATTGAACCTTGGGAGTTGCGGACACAAGATGAGTATTCAAGCCGATTATAAGATTACCGATCGCCAGGAGATCGAGGCAACGATTCAGGTCACGATTCCGGCCGCAGGTATTTCACAACAGATTGAAGCTGTCTACAAAGAGTATGCTCGAGAAATGAATGTTCCCGGATTCCGAAAAGGCCGCGTGCCCCGGAGTTTCCTGGACAGTCGATTTGGACGAGACGTCTTCTTGCAGGAATCGCAAGAGGAACTCCAGCGCATGCATTTGCCCCTTGCATTGACGGAACTGGACCTGAATCCTGTCTCCACGCCACAGTTGGAGGTCGTTTCGTTTGATGAGGCAGAGCAATTCGTATTCAAGGCCTCGTTTGCCATCCTTCCTGAAATACACCTACCTGACACCAAGGGGTTGGAAATCTCCGTTCCTGCACTCAAGCCGGTGACTGAAGATGACGTGAAGCAAGCGCTGGATGATGTTCAGCAGCAATTCGGCGTCTTGGGTGAGTTGGAGGGCGAGACGGTCTCTGACGGCGACTTGGTGCATGTCAAAGAGGGCGAGCAGGAATGGGATACACGCGCCATGAACGAAAATCCCGTAACCTCAAAACTTGTAGGTGCCACGGTTGGGTCGACTGTTCAAATCAACGCAGAGCTTCCCAACGGCAAGCCGTTGCAGACATCGCTTGAAGTGGTCGGCTTGCGGCAAATTATTCTTCCTGATATCGATGACGATTTGGCAAAGGACGCCGGATACGGCGGCCTGGATGCTCTGAAGAAGGATATTGAAGAGAGGATTGCGAAGCGGCGCAAAGATCTCCATCAACAGTGGGTTGACGCTGCCTTGCTGGAAGCGTTGATCGAGAAGACAGAGATTCCCCTGCCTGAGCCGTTCATTAAGGACCTCGTGGAGGAGGAGCTGGAGCGGCTGCAAAAGTCGTTCGAGCGACCTGAGTCCAATCGCACCTACTCAGAGTATCTTGCGCAGCGCGAGAAGACTGAAGATGAGCTGAAGGAAGAGCTTAAGGCATCCGTCGAGGTGCGCGTGCGAAGAGAGCTGGTGCTTCAGCAATTGTCAGTCAATTTTGAGATCACGATCGACGATGAAGAACTCGGCAAGCTCGCTGAGCAGGACGCAGCTGAATACGAAGAAGATCCCGTCCGATTTGCTGCGCGACTGAAGGCTGAAGACCGCTGGCACGAATACCGAGTCAGCAAGATCAACGAGCGCATCTTCACGATCCTCACTGAAACGGCGATCATCACAGACGCGAAGGAAGAGGATGAGTCATGAGTGCACAGATCCCTTTTGTCATTGACCACAACGGGCAGAATGAGCGTTCGTACGACATTTACTCGCGATTGCTGGAGGATCGCATCATCTTCCTGCGTGACGTGATTGATGATGACGTGGCCAATGTCGTCATTGCGCAGATCCTGTTCTTGGCAGCCAAGGATCCATCCAAGGACATTCGCCTGTATATCAATTCACCAGGTGGTATCGTGACTGCCGGATTGGCGATCTACGATACCATGCGTTTCGTGAAGTGTGACGTAGCCACCATCTGTATCGGCCAAGCGGCGAGCATGGCTGCGGTTTTGTTGGCTGCGGGCGCACCAGGCAAGCGTTCGGCATTGCCGAATTCCCGAATTCTCCTTCATCAAGCTTCTGGCGGTGCACAGGGCCAGGCGAGTGACGTGGAAATTCAGGCGGCCGAGCTGTTGCGCATTCGCGATTTGCTGGTCAAGATCCTGTCCGAGCATACGGGCAAGCAGAAGCGAACGATTCAGAAGGACACGGATCGCGACAACTTCCTGTCAGCCCAGGATGCCGTGGAATATGGTTTGATCGATCGAATCATCCCGCCTCGCGCGTAGCGGGACGGAGGCCGATTGTGACAAGCCGCTGGAGATCGATTCCCAAAATTGACGTTCACGCGCATGTCGTGTTGCATCAGCGGGAGAATACAGATCTCATACTCAATCGGCCAGAACAGATGATGGAAACGATGGGGAAACACAACGTCAAGCAGGCCGTCGTGCTCCCCATCAATTCTCCCAAGTACTTTCCTCTGGACCCAGAGCAGCAAAGCGCCTGGTTGCGCGCCAATAACGAAACCCAATCCCAGCTCATGGCCGAGTCGAAGGGACAATTCATCGCATTTGCCGATTGTAGTATTGATGACGAATACGAAGATGCTGATCACGTTCGAGCGGAATTGGCTTGTGCCATCGACACACTAGGCTTGCGCGGCCTCAAGATCCATCCTTATAACCTGGGCGCACCAGCAACCGATGGGCGATTGCGCGCGTGGTACGAAGCCGCGACTGAGTTAGCGTTGCCGATCACCATTCACTCCAACCCTACGGGCTATGATCCGTCATTCAACGGATCAGCGCCGAGTACGATCTATCGCGCCTTTCACGCTCTCAATGAAGCGATTACCGTTGCCCATCTTGGGGGCATTGCGTTCTTGGAGACGATGGTTGGATTCGGGTATGTCGATCTATCCTATACCTTGATCATGCTCGCTGATCTTTACGGCATTTCTTTTTGCGAGCGGCTTCTTCGACGAATCGGGATCGATCGAATTCTGTTTGGCACAGATATTCCCCTCTGCACGTACGAGGACTACGAACCCATCTTCGATGCGATGGCGCTCTCAGCCGATGAGCTTGAACGAATTGCCTTTGTCAATGCTGAGCGCATGCTGACAGGACAACCGCCCCTCGATTCCGAGTAACCGCGCCCATCGACTCGATTCGCTTGGTCCTGTAGAGTGGAAGCATGCGTACGGGAACCTCCGATCTTCCACTTCATCACGGCCGCGCTCCTCGATGGCTCTTTCAACGCATGACCCGACTGGCGGGCTCCATCACCGAACTGATGGTGTTGGAGCATGGTGTCGATGGATTGCTCAGTCGGATTTCCGATCCGTTCTGGTTTCAATCGCTGGGATGTGTGTTGGGGTTCGATTGGCATTCCAGCGGTGTGACCACGACCACCTGTGGCGCCATCAAAGAGGGCATTAAGGGCAAGGAAGAGGAGCTTGGTCTCTTTGTGGCGGGTGGGAAGGGCGCGGCCTCTCGTGAGACGCCAGCAGAGATTAGGGCGTGGGGTGAGAAAACAGGCGTTGATGCAGACATGTTAGTTGACGCCAGCAAGACGTCGGCCAAGGTGGACAGCGCCGCCGTACAAGATGGTTATCAACTCTACCATCACGTGTTCTTGTTCGATCGAGACAGCCAGTGGGCTGTCGTGCAGCAAGGAATGAACGACGACAATGGATATGCCCGGCGCTATCACTGGCAGTCCTCATCCGTTGATGATTTCGTGAACGAGCCTCATGCAGCCATCTGCTGCGATCAGCGCAAATCCAGCCTCAACCTGGTCGCTCAATCGAGCGAGTCCGCACGAGAAACAAGCACCAAGTTGTCGAAAGAGAAACCCGTGGCTCTCATTGGCGAATTGGTGAAACTGAAGTCGCTGGCCCTACCTAGGCGTCACGAAATTCTGATGTCGGATATCTCACCGACGCGGTTGGATCGCGTCTTCCTGAAGACGTATGAAGCCCAGCCTGAAACGTTTAAGGATCTGCTCTGCCTTCCCGGTGTGGGAGCCAAGACGATTCGCGCGCTGTCGCTTATCGCTGAGTTGACCTATGGAACTGAACCAAGCTATCAAGATCCTGCTCGATTTGGGTTTGCTCATGGCGGAAAGGACGGCATCCCTTATCCAGTGGATCGCCCGCTGTATGATCAGACGATCGCTCTCATGGAACGAGCGATCCGCAAGGCCAAATTGGGGCATTCGGAGGAGCTGCAGGCGCTTCGTCGCATGGAGCGGTATTTTGGCGATCCCCTCACTCCAATACAGCGCACTGCCGCGGGCCCGCAGGGTTCTCAACGGATACGTCTATTCTCAGACGATGACTAGCGCATGAACGCGCCAGCCAAGGCAAGGACGAAGCCAACGGCCATGGCGACCTGATAGCCAATCCTAAATCGGCGGTTGTTCTGTTGGTACGTCTGCCACTCAAGTTGAGCCCGCCGTTCGTTGAACTTCCCGCCACAAGCTTTGAGGCTGTCGATCCATCCTTCTTTCTCGGCCTCGTTTCGAACGTCAAGGATGACTTGTATGTGGTGCTTTCGAATCCAGATGACGTGGATGAGGCCCCAAGTACCGAACAGAAGAACTGAAACGCCGACAATCATCATCGATCGAGTGAAGATGAAGCGTCGAAGCTCGGCCAACTCGGCAGCAGAAGGAGGTTGAGCGCTCATCAACTTCCAAAGATAGACGAACGTCGAGTAAAGCAGCAGCGTAAGAGCGATAGCCAGAACGACGGAGCACAATGTGTAGCACAGCTGCTTTCGAGTTCGCGCCGCGCGAAGTGCCGCTTCCCAAACCCCGAACGTGTCAACCAGTCTGGCGGGCGGGGTTACCACATATTCAATTGGAGGGTCCTTGGGGCTGCGATCGGCGATCATGCGACGAGTATAGCTCCATTGTGCGCCCACAGTGAAGGCGGATTCTGGCATTGACTCTGCGTCACAATCGAAGCAAAGTACGTTTACATTGACATGGAAGGTGACCGCATGCCCAACCCTCAGGCGCTTCTTGTGATTGACGTCCAACGTATTTACATGGAACCCGATCCGATGGTGACATCGGATGGGAATGATCTCATCCCCAAGTGTCGGGGACTCATCGCGCGCGCGCGCGCCGCTTCAGTGCCCGTTCTCTTTGTCCGGCATGTCAGCGAGAACCAGCCGAATGATCCCGATCTCGTCGGAATCCATCCCGACCTTTCTCCGGCGGACGGAGAGCCCGTTATTCAGAAACGATTCGGGAGTGCATTCTTCAAGACCGATCTGGAATCCATTCTCAGCGAGTTGGATGTCGAGACTCTCTATGTTTGCGGGTTGGCAACATTCGGATGTGTCAACGCGACAGTCATGTGTGCGCTTTGCAAAGACTATGACGTGCGGGTGATCGCTAACGGGCATGGGTGTGTCGGCTCGGACGACACATCGGCCTCAAGCAGGATCGAGATCTTCAATGACATATGGGGCAAAGCGGGCGCGACGCTGATCCGAGCGGAGGATCTCGATTTCAACGCCTAGAAAGAGCAACCTACTTGCGAATCGTCTTCATGAACTCCGTGATCTCAGGCATGCCGCCTTGGAAGATGAGATAGCCGTCATAGGGTTCGCGTTCAGTAATCTCGCCACACACGGGAGTCAGCATGATGTCGCGGACGCGGTCGAGATCTTGGGTTTGACCCAACGCCCAGGCGAGCTTGACATAGGCGACTTCAGGCAACATGTTCTCTGCCGGGATGATGCCCTTGGCCATCAAGTCGCGTCCTGTGTCATAGACAAACATGTGCACAAAGCCCCATAACGTCTGAACTGTCATGTAGATGGCGACGCCAGCAGCGGTCGCTCGTTCGATGGCTGGGTAGACAGGCTTGTTGATATGCCCCAGTCCAGTTCCGGCAATGACGATGCCCTTGTAGCCTTTCTCGACGATGCCGTCGATGATATCGGGATGCATGTTGGGGTAGTAGTACACCATGGTCACGCGATCCTCGAACACAGCATTGATATCCACATGCCGATCCTGACGGCGATGCTGATAGTCCTGGCGCAGAGGAACGACGCCTTCGGCAGTGACTGTGGCCAACGGGATGTCTCCAATGGTTCGGAATGTGGAGCGGTATGATGAGTGCATCTTTCGCACGCGCGTTCCCCTGTGGAGCAACCCATATTCGTCTGAAGTTGGACCGAACATGCACACCATCACCTCGGCAATGTCGGAGGTCGCGGCTGCAGTGGTTGCATGAATCAGATTCAGTGCCGCGTCGGATGAAGGGCGATCTGAAGATCGCTGCGATCCGACAATCACGATGGGAATCGGCGAATTCTGCACCATGAACGCCAGCACGCTCGCCGTATGATGCATGGTATCGGTTCCATGCCCAATGACGATTCCGTCGACGCCTTTCTCAATCTCGCTTTGAATGGCATGGGCCAAGGTGATGTATTGATGCGGTCCCATGTTTTCTGAGAACACACCGAATAGCTTCTGTGTTGTCAGATTGCAGATATCGGCAAGCTCGGGAACGGCTCCATAGAGCTCCCCGGGTGAGAACGCGGGGATCACCGCTCCTGTCCGATAATCCAGCCTCGATGCAATGGTGCCGCCCGTTCCCAGCAACGTGACATTGGGC
>JAHITR010000077.1 GCA_018817505.1 Candidatus Bipolaricaulota bacterium
ACGGGCCGCATCTTGAGTAGCAAGCAGAAGTCGTTCAGGTATTCAAGCATGGTCTGGGGTGTGGAGTATTCGGCGACTGCGATCAACCCGCACTGCTTCCCGTTCAATGGGGAGCTTTCGAACGAGCCGCCCGCTGTTTCATAGAAGTACGACATGGAGATCAGTCGCTCGATCATGGCATGAAATCCAGCGGGTGGACCGCGAAAGTACTGCGGTGCTCCGATGACGAGGGCATCGGCCTCCTTCATTCTTGCCAGAACATGCATCACATCATCATCCATTGAGCAGCGAAACAGATGCCTCGAGCAGTTGGCCTCATGACATACGACGTGGCATGGATGACATGAGAGGTCTGTCGCGTAAATGAGCGAAGTGCGAATCGATGGATCCATGCGAGACATCTCTGAAAGGACCGCCTGGACGAGTTTCTGAGTGTTTCCGTTCTTGCGCATGGAACCGACAATTCCGAGAACCTCCATATCGATGCCTCCTAGATTCTGTGTTCGAATGCATCATGCAATGAACCCAGTGATGATCTCAAGTGCCTGTGCGATCTGCTCCACATCGATGAACTCATTGGGTTGATGTGCCTGCTCGATACTCCCGGGCCCGCATATCAGAACGGGGACATTCAAGACGGGGACGATAGATACGGCATCCGTAGAGTAGGGCGATAGTCCGTGTGGCTGGGGAACCCCGGTCGCTGCTGCCGCCATCTCAATCAGTTTTCTTGCCCAAGGATGATTGACGTCGGACAGCACAGGCCGATGATAGCCCATCTGCCTGTGAACGAAGTGACAGCCAGCCATTGAGGCCTCCTCAGAGCCCAGTTGCGCGACGCACTTTATCGCAGCCAAAGCATGCTCGTGAGAGATGGGGCGAACATCAAGCTGTACGCAAGCGCGATCAGGAACGATATTGACTTGTCTTCCGCCATCCACCCGGCCAATGTTCAAGGTTGTTCTCCCAAAGCGAGGTTCTGCAGGCCATTGGGATATTTCCTCATGCAAGCGCAGGCAAAACCTGGCTGCGGGGAGGATTGCGCTTGTTCCAGACTCGGGCATTGAACCGTGGGCTTCCTTCCCTGTGAATACCGCCTCGGTCCACAGCTCTCCTTTTTGTCCGACGCAGACGGCATTTGAGGTTGGCTCAGCAATCAAGACCAATTCGGCATCATCTATCAATCCCGAACGTGCGACAGCGTCGGCACCGCGGTAGCCCCACTCTTCATCCGCAGTAAGGACCAAGACGAGGCTCTTTTCTAAAGGTGAAGAATTAGCCGTGCGTCGGGCCAGCGCCTGCATCAGCACAGCGACGCCAGCCTTCATATCTGCTGCACCGAGCCCCCACAGGCGCCCATCCTCAATCACTGCACCAAAAGGATCATGATGCCAACTATCGGAAGCCGTCGTAACGGTGTCCAGATGTCCGCACAACACGATGCTCCCGGGGTGAGCCCCAGGAAGGCGCGCGACAAGCGAGCTGCGCCCCGCCTCCAGGGGGACGCGTGTAGAGGAGACTCCCGCCTGCTGCAGCCAGTCCGAAGCAAACGAGGCAATTGCAGCTTCGTTTCCGGGAGGATTGAAGCTGGGAATGCGGATGAGCGCTCGCGCCAGTTCAACGGTTTCGTGAAGCAGTGAGGAATTCTCGGCTCTCATAAACCTCCCGTGTGCGAACAACCCGAGACATGTTGATCGACGACTCATAGCAGGTCAAGAAGACTTGATTCCCCACGGTCGATGCAGGGAAGCGTTCGTTGAGCGGACCTTGAGGTCCAATTACACAGTGTAAACACCACTTACGTGTGGCAGATTCCTTGCTGACTCTCTGTGCGAGGATCGCAAAGCAGAACAAGAGGAGATGTCTATGAAACGAGCGATTCAATGGACTGGCTATGCGCTGATCGGATTCGTTTCAGTGACGATTACGGCGGGACCTGCCATCGCACAAATATCGGATCTGCATGCCGGCACGATCCAGGTTTCAGCCAGCGACGGGACCTACACAGATCGAATTGCCGTTTGTTGGACTCCTGTAGAAGGTGCAACTTCCTACGAAGTCTATCGATCAACGTTCTTGCAGCACATGTACATCCCCATTGCCATGACGACGGACTTGAGTGTTTCTGACAAACAGATCCAAGCCTCCCAATACTACTACTACAAGGTCCGAGCCTGTCAGGGGGGCTGAGTGCGG
>JAHITR010000078.1 GCA_018817505.1 Candidatus Bipolaricaulota bacterium
CACGAAGAGTAAGAATCGATAACGTTTCATGATCAGTACCTCCTGGATTCATCGTAGATCTTTCCAACAGGCGTGCCAAATCAGATGGCCAGATCCTAGCGGCGAATTGACCGCGTCGGCATACGCTTCGTGAGGACTGCGGGGGTGAACGTAAAAGACCTCAGCCGACCTCATCAGTATGAAAATTTCCCTACCAGCTTGCGGGATCTTGTTTGAAGTAATGGCACAACGCGGAATAAAGATCGGCCTCGCCCTGCTTCAACTGAACGGGATAGAGGAAGAAGGCTTCTGTGGCCACGGCAAAGAACTCCGGCGGATTCTTGGCTCCGTACGGCCGCAATAGCGAGGGCTCATGCTGACGCGCTGCCTGCAACAGCCGTTCGTAGGCTTCAGACAAGGCGTCTGGCCACTCGTGTTGCAGCTTGCGATCGGACAGGATTGGCGCGCCATTCATCACGCCGCTTCCTGCGTCTAGCTGATGCGCGAATTCGTGCAGGATGACACTCCGGGTGGCGGGAATGCTTCCCAAGTCCCGTTCGACATCACCCCAGGCAAGAATCAGTGTGCCAGAGGTCCATGACTCGCCTGCCCGCGCCTCGATCGTTTCCAGCAGCACACCCCGCTCATCGCGAGACAGGGTCTTGGCCGCATACGCTTCTGGGTAGATGAGGATGCTGATCAGTTTGGGGAAGTAGTCGGTCTCGCGATGCAAAAGCAACAGAGCAGCATGGGCACAGATGATGAGCTTCATTCCTTCCGTGACTTCGATGCCGCCAATCCCCTCGAAATGCTTCTCAGCCAACAACACGTGCATGTGACCGTGAAGCTCTTCACGATCTCCGAGAGGCAGTCGGCGGTACCAAGGAATGCGATCGCGCAACAGCTGCTTCCACGTTTCTGGAAACACCATCTCTCGAAGTCGCTCACGCCGCCGCTCTTTGGATTGGAACATCACTGCCTCCCGTACCTATCGTACAGTAGGACGCCACTGGGAGTCGCGCTGGATGTTCGGTTCGCAGTCAATTTCACTTCTTCCGTCTGTTACTTCCCGCTACGATACAGACCATGATCACCGCGTCCATGCTCTACAGCTTCTCGACCTGTCCGCATCGCGTGACCTTGGATCTATTCGGCGATCCGGCAGAGCGTGATGAGATCAGCCCCTTCGTGGAACTGTTGTGGGAGAGGGGAAGTGCCTTCGAAAAAGAGACCATCGAGAAACTGGGTGTCCCCTTCCTCAATCTTCGCGATGTGCCACGGATCGAGCGCGAGGGGATGACGATGCGCGCCATCCTAAGCGGCGAAGACCTCATCTATGGCGGGCGCATCTCTCACGCAGGCTTGCTGGGCGAGCCCGATTTGTTGCGTCGCACTGACCACGGTTACATCCCCGGTGACATCAAGAGTGGCGCGGGGCTCGAGGGGCAGTCTGAAGATGCAGACGGCAAGCCGAAGAAGCACTATGCCCTTCAGCTTTCTCTCTACTCCGACATCTTGCAGGGCAAGGGCTGGGCGGAATCTCAAGCAGCGTTTGTCTGGGACATTCATGGCCAAGAAGTTGCCTATGACCTCAGCCAAGCGCGGGGGCCGCGGACACCGCAGACGATGTGGGAGGAATACGAAGACGCCCTGGAAACCGTCACCGCCATTGCCAACCAGGCCATCGAGACCACGCCTGCGTTAATCGGCGACTGCAAGCTGTGCCACTGGCGCAGCCATTGCCGACGGCAGATCAACATCTCCGACGACCTCACCCTCATCTCAGAACTCGGGCGCAGCAGACGAGACAAGTTCCCTCCCGAACTGAGGACTGTGCGTGGATTGGCCAACACGGATCTTGATTCGCTGATTCGTGGGAGCAAGACAACGATTGAAGGCATTGGGGCCAAGACCCTGCGCACCTGGCACGCTCGTGCCGTACTGCAGAAACAGGAGAACGCCAAGCCTTATTTCATCGAGCCTGTCGAGCTGCCCACGGCAACCGTTGAATTGTTCTTCGATGTCGAGACCGATCCGTTCCGCGATTTATGTTATCTGCATGGCTTCGTCAGACGAGTGGGTGGAAGGAATTCAACCGAACAATTCATCCCCTTCACTGCCGATGAAGCAACGCCTGAGTTGGAGAAAGACGCGTTTGCTGATGCATGGCGTTTCGTGCACGAACATGCCGACGCCATCGTCTACTACTATTCGCCCTACGAGCGCACAACCTGGAAGCGGTTGGCCCGCCAGTATCCCGACGTTGCCAGTGAGGATGAGGTGATGGCGCTGTTTGAGCAGCCGCGATTCATCGACCTGTATCAGGACTTTGTTCGCTCGAAGATGATCTGGCCGACGTCGTCGCTCTCCATTAAAGCGCTCGCCAAGTTCCTCGGCTTCCAGTGGCGCGATACCGATCCGTCAGGCGCAGCGTCTGTGCAATGGTTCCATCACTGGGTGGAAACGGGTGATCCCGCCATCTGGGCGCGCATCCTCGCATACAACGAAGACGACTGCCGTGCCATGCGCGTGCTGGCGGATGCACTGCGGAAGCTCAACGTAGCCTAGCAGGAAATAAGGTACGTGTCCCCCGATTCCAGAGCAATAAATGAGGGCCTTTCGGGGGAAGTGGCAAAAGAAAATCGCCGAATGGCGAGTAACTACAACATACGTTTTGTGGCGGGGTTATGTCAAGGGCAACTGATGCGAAGCATCAGTTGCTTGCGAGTTGCTCAATGGATCCCGCAACTCGTGGCGTGTACAGGCACCAGTTCCTTGGAGTTTTCTCTGATTGGAAGGCGAAAACTCACAGGCATTGAGAACTCGGCCAATACCAGCCGAGTTCGCTAGAGAATCCCGAAGGATTCTCTGAGTAGGCGAGCACTAGTTGCTAGGAGTTTTCTGCCTACAGCGGGTAACTCTGGGGCATGCGGACGAAAACCCTCGGCTTTCAATGGCGTGTGCTAGCCGATGCGTTGCGGAAGCTTGGTGGGGGCTAGCCGGGGAAAGGCATGCGTCCCACATACTAAACGCTACGTTCAGAGTTTAGATCTGTTTCTTGGCTCAGGATCCTATCCTAGATGACCTTCGCCCATTGCCGCCCTCAGCCTTCAGCGATACACTTCGCGCTTCATGAAAATCAAACGCATCTTCAGATTCCTATTGATCTTGCTGTCCTCCATTCTTCTGTTACTGGCCGTAAACTTCATCCCGTTGATATCCAACAAAACTCCAGGCATGCACGAATACGTCGTCCAAGGCATCACGATCTATGCCATGCCTCAGGATCAGAACGGTGCGGAGAGCATTGCAGCGCGCATTGCAGCGTCACGAGTTCGCGTCGTGCAGGCGCTGGAGTCGAACG
>JAHITR010000079.1 GCA_018817505.1 Candidatus Bipolaricaulota bacterium
AGCCGGAAGTAGCCCCAGACAATGTGCCAGAACAGGTAGTACGTCAACCGCATGCTGTACATGGCTAAGAATCCGTACTTTCGAAAGATCATCAGCTGGGCAATGCCAAACAGGAATACGCTAATGGCCGTGTACAGCTCGGTCCACGAGAGACTCCCCGCCCAGATGACTTGCAGAAGCGGCTCAACCGACGCAGCCAGCAGAATGGCGATCCAAACCGCTCGACGCTCGCCAAGCCAGTGAATCAGTGGTCGTTGGAGCAGCAGTAGAAGCGCTGGCAAGATCGTGTGGAACACAAGGTCGACGAAGAAGCCAATCGGCGGGTAAAAAAACAGAGCCTGCGGGAGAGGCACGTTGATCGTTTCTGGATAACGCAGTCCAAGATCTACGGCAATCACACCAATAGCGAATATCAGCGCGAATCCTAGGGTAACAGGCAACCCTCGGCGTGTCTGTCTCCAAGTGGGGCGCGAGAATCCGTGCTGATGCATGAGGTAATGCATGGCGGGAATAGCCAGAAAGGCTGCTAGGGCAATCGCCAGAGCGGGATGAATGGTCCCAAGGAAACGCTCGAACGCGTCATTTCCATGAGCTGGCAGTATGGCAGCGATTCCGGCCAGGAACATGGCGAAGATCAGAACGGAACCGATATCCCATCGTAGGCATGTCTGTCGCCGAGCCACCTTGGAGTTCACGCAGTGATCATACCGCAATAAGACCACACTCTGAATCGATTGGCACGTCCCCTCGTTTGCCAAGCGAGAAGGCGCCCCACTTAGGATTGCGAACCCTGGTCAAAAGGCAGCGCAATCCTGCTGATGGATCGACTTGCTCGGCAGAGCACGCCCGGCTACTCTGGGAGCATCCCTAGGCTGCAACGATCGTCATTTCGAAGGAGACCCAATGCGATATGCAATCACTGTAGGTCTGGTTGTTCTTCTCTCATTCTGCGTTCTAGGCGTCAACAGCGATAGTCAATGCGCTCTCATCGACCTCACGAACGCCTCGAGCGTCGAGCCGCTTGTTGTCCTCCCCCATACTTGGGCTGCAGCACTTGCGTTCTCTGAGGACGGATCGATACTGACGACGCTAGATGGAGCGCTCGTTCTCCGGGATTGGGACGCGGAAACGGGCGAACTGGTGAGCGAGATTGAGCTTGACTCCGTTCAACCGGGTTTTCGTCGCAGCGCATTCTCTCCAGACGGCGCTTTGGTAGCAGCCAGTCTTCCAGATCATGCCGTGGCAGTCTGGAGGCGTTCTGACGGCGTACGCACGTCCACGCTGCCCGGCAATGCCTTCGTCATGGGAGTGCAGTTCTCTCCCGATTCTTCCATCTTGGCTGTCGGCCGCTTCGACGGCACTGTAGAATTCTGGCATCCCCTTACTGGCGAGCTTCTGCATTCCTGGTCCGCGCACCCCAGCGCTTCACATGCACTCGCGTTCTCACCTGACATGACAATCTTTGCGAGCGGCAGTATCAACTCAACCTGGACACTTCGGGTTTGGCAGATGGTCAACTGGGAGCTGCAATACGAGCGGACGGATCATCAAGAGGATGTCTACCAAATCTTGTTCGTGAGAGAGGGCGCACAGTTTCTGTCGGTGAGTGGGGATCGAACCATCATGCTGTGGGACACGGCATCAGGAGATCGAATCAGAACCTACAGCGGGCATCTCGACATCGTCAATGACGTCGCGATCTCTCCAGCCGGCGACATACTCGCAACGGCTGGCAGCGATCGGCGCGTGATGCTGTGGAACTTCGAGACGGCCACTGTCCTCGCCACACTCACCGGGCATACCAGCTACGTGTTTCCGATCGCCTATTCTCCGCTGGGAAACCGCTTGGCTTCTGGAACATCAAGTGGTAGCGGAGAGGTCATCCTCTGGGGCCTGCCATAGAAGACACGCATTTGGTTTGCTGCGATCCGCGTAGAGTAGCAGGTGAGACGGAACCGAAACGCGCTGCTTCGACAATCAGCCTCCATGGAGGCGATGCACAATGAGGCTGCCTCCGAAGCGCTGGCAGGCGTAGGGCTACGATCGCCCACGCGTGTTGCACAGCCAGCTATTCAGGAGGTTTCGATGCCATACGTTCGAAAACTGGTTGGATCAAGAACATACCTATCTCCGCTATCGCACGATGATGCCGAACTCATGTTTCGATGGCACAACGACTTGGAGGCCATCTTCCTGGCTCAAGGGCCGGGGCTCCGCAGTCCTGGTACTACTCAGGAGTTCAGAGAATTCATCGACACGTTCCATCAGAGAAAGTGGCCGATCCTGATGATCGTAGATCTGGAGACGGATCAGCCTATCGGCTGGTGCTCTCTCTGGAATGTCCGCCCAGCTCAGAGTCAAGCCGAAGTGGCGATTATCATCGGCGAACACGATCACTGGGGACAGGGATACGGAAGCGATGCGATGCGCTTGTTGCTCGATTACGGATTCAACCTCATGAACCTCAACAGCATTGAGCTGGTCACAGGGGAGCACAACACGCGGGCCATCCGCTGTTACGAGAAGGTGGGATTCAAGCATGTGGGCAGGCGTCGCCAGGGACACATTCATGGCAATCGAAAGACGGACGTAATTTTGATGGACTACCTCGCCGAGGAGTTCGTGTCGCCGTACGTGATCCCGACAATCGAGCAGGCAACAAAGCACTCCTAGCTTCATGAGTTCAGCGACTGTCTTCAGATCACGTGATGTGCGGTAGGAGCCAGAGTCCGTTCGCAGAAGCAAGCCGTTGTCTTTTCAGGTTTTGTTTTGCCTGTTCTCGATTCGACCGCTAGTCAGTGATGGGCGCAACTGCCCACGTCGGCCAGTACTCGCCGCTAGGCATCTCGGTCAGGTTCGTCTGCTCCGAGCCATCGGCGTTCATAGCGAAGATTTCAAAATTCCCGGTTCTGTCGCTCTGGAAGATGATGCGGCTTCCGCCGTCAGCCCAAACGGGGTCCTCACCGCTAACATGGCTTCCCTCAGTCAGCGTTCGATCATCAGAGCCATCAGCATTCATGACGTGGACTGCGAAGCGGCGGCGGACGAAATCACCCAGCGTGTAGACGATCTTCGTTCCGTCCGGCGATGGGCGGGGGAAGAGTTCGTGAAGCGTTGTATTCGTGAGCCGTCGTAGACCCGTCCCATCGACTGCGATTTCGTAGATGTCGTAATTGCCGTCTCGATTTGAACTGAACAGCAGTTTCGTGCCATCCGCGAACCACGCGGGTCGCATGTCGTCGCCATTGTGTGTGGTCAGCTGCCTTTCGTCATCGCCGTGAGCGGACATCAGGAACAAGTCTCCATTGGACCATGAACCAGGCGAATAGCGGGCAAATGCAATCATCGTTCCATCAGGTGACCAGTCAGGATGGCTTTCCATACCCGGCGTATCCGTAAGCTGCCGCACCGATTCGTTGGCGAGATCGAGAACGAAGATCTCCGCATTGCCAGTTCGCTCAGAGACGAAGGCCAACTGGCGTCCGTCTGGAGATAGTGCGGGAGCATCGTCCGCGCAACGATTGTCTGTCAGCTGGCGCATTCCGCTGCCGTCGGCATTCATGATCAGGATCTCGGAGTCGCCGTCGCGTCCGGAGTAGAAGGCGATCACACCTCCTCCTCTTCCATCCAGTTGCGTATCGTCGTTCCCCGAGACAGCGGCAACGCAAACAACAACAGCCAGTGCCGCAAGCGCACACCGGACAACCGCATGTATCGCCTTCAAGGATTCAGCAAGTCGGTGCACCCGATCCATACGTTTCCTCCTCCCTAGACTGACCCTACCCTGATATTCTGATTGACTCGCGTCCCAGCAACGTCTCGGATGTGGCTCTTCCCGTGGCTCGCCAAACCCATGCATGTCCACAGCGCCGTCAGGGAAATTGCGATTTGAAGACGGGGTTCCAAGATAGCTCGCGTATCTGGTATCAGATGAGGCTCTCAGCACAAGCCATCGCAGGGAAGGACTCGTCCCAAGCGCGATCTTTGGGTGCGCCCCCGAGCGCTCACTTCGCTCTCCAAGATGAGAATCGAAGTGAGCGCGCTACGAAAGATTGGATCGTGGCCGCTATTTCGGGGGATACAGCCCGCTATAAACTTGCCGAAGGACAGAGTCGACCACTTCCAGCAATTCGTCGCGGTGCTTGAGGGGGCGATCGAAGAATGCATAGTAGGCGTTCTTCGCGTCTTCCTCGCTGTGCCACCGTCGCAAGCCAAGCTTCAAGTAGAAGTAGAGACTCCTCAGGGCCTCCCCCACGTTCAGCCTTGCATGGACTGCCTTTTGATCACAATACTCAAGCTCGAAGATGCCCCCCCAACCCCAGGTCTTGCCGTCTAGAGTGTGAGTGAACTTCTCGAGCCAGGTCGTAAGCGTGTCCAAGGAGAGCTCTCCCCGAAGAAGCACGTGGTACGCGGCCCGCATGAGTCTGCCGCCTTCATCCTGAACAAATACTGAATCTGCCGGACACGTGAGCCGGTCCGCAATGCAGTCCAGGATCTGTCTGAGTTCGGAATCGCGGATGTGAGGGGACCGAGCGAATTGGCAAAGTGCATCCGCCTTGTGGGCGACTGTGTGCGCCCAGCCCTTTCCATCCACAAATCCTCGGAGATCATTCTCTTTGCGAACACTTTCCAAGGCTCGGGCACACCACGTGCGAACCTGCTCTGAAGCAAGAAACGCGGCCCGCCCCTCAACGAGCCCTGCGGCGAACAGCTGATCCGCCCCGACGGGTGTACAAAGGACGAGCGCTGAATACGAGCGTCTGAAGGCGCTGTCGCCATCTGCCTCTCCCAAACCGAAGAATAGACCGTCAACCATTTGCTCACCGAGGTCGCGAAGCGCCTCGTCACCGAAGAGACCCGTCGTTCCCCAGCTCATAAGGATCTCAAAGCTCCGCTCTCGAAGGATTGGGTCCGCTGAGCCAAGGAATTCATTGAGTTCTGGGATGAGTTCCTCAGGATCCCGTCCTTCTGGAACTGCGTAATCATTGTCGGCAATCTTCTGAAGTTGTGCTTTGTTCATCTCAAATCCTTTTCTGGTCATTATGCTGCCCCCTGTGCACAAGAAATCGGAACTTGAAATTCACAAAGGGCTTGAGGTACCCGTTCCCTGATCAAGCGCCAGCGAACAGGCAGAAGGATACATTCATGAAAATGGCCGCCACAGACGACGTCGACGAAGACGATGGTAGCGGCAGTTGCCAGAGTTATCAACATGAATCAGGAAGAGCTGCCTCATTCCCGGCATTCGGAGGCAGTTGTCGATCGGGTGGCATGAAGCCAATTCCGCTCTCAGAGGTG
>JAHITR010000080.1 GCA_018817505.1 Candidatus Bipolaricaulota bacterium
CGTGTTGCGCGACACGGCGGCAAGTGGGCACTGCATCGCGATCCTCGGCCCCAAACGTCTCATCGACCTCGCGGATTTCGCTGACAGGGGCATCAATGACTGGGAAGTCCTTGGATCGTTCAAGCAAGCGATCGACATTCCAGACGAGAACGCCGTTCTCATCGGGCGAAATCGTACTGCTTGCGCATCACGAGTTAGCACTCCTCCTGTCGAGATGGGGCCAACAACTAGGCAAGTCGTGGATCTCGGCCATTCTCACAACAGCCAATGGATACGAATACGGCGCAGCTCTTGACGCATTTGCAGCAGCAGATGCACTTGTCGTTGTCGACAGTCGGGGCGCTGAATCCCTGCTGAGAAATCGCGCCAACAGGGCACACAGGTAGCGTGGGGCAGGCATGGTTTTGTGGGCACAGCTCTTTTCGAATGACGATCATCATCGCCTCCTTGCAGCGCATTATGCCTGGTATTGGGCAATTCCCCAATGCAAGGGCAATGATTCGCAAACGAAGGGGGCTAGATGTGGATCATGACGGCCTTGCCTGCGTTGTCGGTGGATCATGTACAATTAAGTGGTACTGCCGCAGAAGGAGGCTAGAGTATGGCACGTGATAGCAAGCGCTTGCCTTCCTATGATTCAGAGATTAGCAAGTGGTTCTTCTGCGTTAGCATCCTCATTCCGGTTTCGTTGATTCTTGCTTTGCTCTTCTTCAGAGAACCGTTTCATTTCTTGGAGAACGCGTTCAGTGAACTTGGGGAGAGCGTTACTCGGACGGGACAGCCCAATGGGCCTTCCCGATGGGTCTTCTCCTTCGGTTGGATTGTCTGCGGGCTTCTCATGGCTCGAATCGCCATGCGCTATTCACATCAGAGAAGGTTGCGAAAGGCGCAACTCAAGAAGTGGTTGGCGTGGGCTGGGAGCCTCGGCTTCTTTGTAGCCATCACGCCCAACGATATCAATCATGTGCTCCATTCTGTGGGAATGGGGCTTGTCGTCGCAGTGACGTTTTTCTTTGGGATTGTTTTTCTGGTTGAGCTGCGAGTAGCGATGCCCCAGATCACGTTCTATGCGAGCATGATCGTTCTCTTGACGTCCGTTCTTACCTATGCTGCTGCCTTCTTCATGGATCTGGCGATGAAACAAGTGGCGCAGAAGGCATGCGTGCTAGGACTTCTGTTCGCTGTGGAAAAGGCCAGTACTGTGGCTCCAGAAGGATTTGAGTGGCGCACAGCGCTGCAGGCGATCCGTAATCGGTACTAGGCAATTCTCACCTAGAATCCCATCACCCCAAACACAAGCCATGCCACACCCAATGCGAGGACGGTATTGAATGCAGTGGCAGCACCATAGACGGCGAGTGGCCGCCACCCCATCTTGCCGAGCTCTCGGACGGACAGCTCGAGGCCGATCGAGAAGAAGGCCATCGCAAATGCCCACTTGGAAAGGGCTTGGAGTGCGCCGACGATGTCCGCGCCAAACAAGCCCAGCGATGCAAGTGCGGAGACGAGGATAAATCCGAGGACGAACTTGGGAAAACGATGCCAGATCATGGCCGCACTTGGCTTCTCTTCGGGCTTTTTCTCAATGCGGACAACAAAATACAAAGCCAGCAAGAAGGCAGCTACACCGATCAGCGCATTCTGCGACATCTTCACTACAGTGGCGACTGCCTGAGCTTCTTCTCCGTAGAGAGTTCCTGCGCCCACGACGGCAGCCGTGGTATCGATATTGCCACCAAACCATGCACCAGCAATGTCGGCTGGCAGCCCAAGGGCCTGCGCGATCCAGGGTGTGGCAATCATGAGGGGAATCGCCGTCATGATGACCAGCGCCGTAACGTAGGTGATTTCCTTCTTCTTGGCGACGACAGCTCCCGCAGCAGCGATCGCTGCCGACACACCGCAGATGGACACAGCCGCCGCCATGACGGCCTTCAGTTGCTCGTTGACTTTCAATTTGGTGCCGATCCACCATGTGAAGAAGAAGACGCTCGTAACCATGACCACGGCTTGGAGCAGTCCGCCAATGCCTTGGCTGAGGATCTGAGTGATATCAAGGCGTGCCCCCATGAGGATGAGGCCAACCTTAAGAAACAGTTCAGTTCTCATCGCGGGCTGGAGCACGGCATGGGTTTTGGTCGCACGAAGAACAGCATTCACCAGGAGTCCAAGCGCTACTGCGATGAGCGGATACTCCAATGGGTTCTTGCCTATCCCCTGGCTCTTGAACCAGGCGGCGACGCCGCTATCCAGCTCAGCAATGACGATGGCAGCGACCGCAACGAGGAGTAGCCCGAGAAACATTCCCATCTTTCGGGACACCGTGGCGGATTGGCTCATTTGAATACCCCGAACAGCGGCCACGGAATGGATGAGAATCCGACAAGCCATACGAAGAGGACAACGGCCAAACCGACGATCACAGAGATCCAATCCTCACCTAATCGACCCCATAGCGATGCTTGATCCTGTCTTCTTCCCCGTCCCATGAGAACTCCCCTCTTTGCCAATCATAGTGAACCTGCGTCTCGATGAGATGCGGGTTGACGCATTATACGCAAGTGTTGAATGGAGGTAAAGAAACGAAACCAAATCAGCGACATCGCCTGATCTCTAGCGAGAATCGACGAGGCGGCCACAGTTGTCCCGGATTGAGGCTTCGGTGACATCTTCGGGTCGCACGTGCCAGACTGGCGGTATCTTGTGCAATGGAAAATCCCTCTTGAGCAGCAGGTCATTGTTCCCAGTGATGTGAAGCAGGATCGGATCATCTACACCCACTCGGCCTCCTGCAGCTGCCTGAATGAGTGACGCAGTAGCCACTGCGGCAGCTGGCCCAATGGACAAGTTCTCCGCCTTGGTGAACATAGCGGCCGCAGCTCTTGCCTCGCCATTGGTCACTGCGTAGGTGCTTCCTGCTGTTGCTGCCAATGCATCGTGAACCCCGCCTGGGATCGCGTAGGGAGGTGTGCGGTTGGCCAGCACGAGCGCATCAATCTGGCCGATCTGTTGAAGCTGCCTGGCAACTCCCATATCAGGCTCGATGGATTGGTCGAAAGTCCAAGCGTTGTGAACGGGTGTAAAGGGCGCGTTTTGTGAGAGATGGAGCTGTGGCAATCGAGTTCCGATTCCAGCAACCAGCAGACGCTCAGAGGCTTCCCATGTGGCGATTGCGCCGGTACCACTACCGATGGCTTGGAAATAGTGTGCCGGAAGTTCCCGCACTTGCTTGGCATATTCCAGCATGGCGGTGGACATGCCATCGCGGCGAGCGACATTGCGTGCTCCCCCCTCATTCGCGACTCCAACCACGTGCCCGATCAATCCGGCAATTTGTATGGCCGTGGCGTAATCGTCGCAATCCTCCAATACAACGAGGCGGACGGCGTCAGTTGGCTTGCAGGGAATCCACAATCGCTCAACCGCTCCTTCTGGAATCACAATGATGACAGGGAACTCGTTTTGGACGGAAGCGTAGGCAAAAGCACGAGCAGTGTTGCCAGCAGAAGCAAGAACAAGGGATTCGATTTTATGTTCCCGGTAATACAGTACCGTTGGGGTGGCCTCAAAATCCTTGAACGAACCGGTTGGATTGCCTGCTCCAATTTCCGGGGCATAGCCGCTGAACGCGATGGATAGATTTCGAAGCCCCAATTCCCGGGCAAAACGATCGGATCGAATGATGCGTGTTCCGATGGGAAGATCAGAGGATCCTATCGGAGGGAGCCAATCCTGGAATGCGAACAGATTGGTCCGATCAGTCGGTTGAAAATCAGTCAATGCGTATCGCGATCGAAGCAGGCCCGCACAGAGGTTGCAGTGCAATTGAGGTGTTTCGTACGTGGTTTGGCAGCCGACGCATTCGAGTTGAAGCTTCCTCTTTACCGACATGCTCACCCGTTCTGTTGAGATCTAGTAAAACGCCGACGTTCAACTCGTCGGCCCGACATTTTTGCTGTTCACCCATTTTACAGCGAACCCATCCGGATATCATTCCTGTCACGGCGAACGTGTCGGCATTGCGTAGCCATCGGGGCATGAGCGACGCCGTAAGAGATCGGCTTCAGGGCGTCTGCCTTCCCCCTCCCTTTCGAGAACGACGAGTCACTTGAAGTGCCCATGCAGCAGCGATTTTGCCGCGCTCGTTCATGATTCAATCAGAAGAGATGGGCGGCTACATGGCCTGGGCGACCATTACCGCGTTCCAGTGATTACGGCGCCCACCGGGGAGATCGAGTCCAGAGCAGTCATCCGTGCTACGATCTCGACTCCATGGAACGATACTGAACCTCTCCTCGTTTCATGGTGTTCGAGTCGGTGACAATTTGGGAGAGCGTCTATTCAATCGCCAGATCTAGCCTTCTTTCTCGCTCTTCTTGGCCTTCTTGGCAGCACGCTTTTCTTTGATTGACTTCACTGCCTTCTTTTTGTCTGTCGTGCTCTGTTTGTCCTGAGATTTTGCCATGAGCTGCCTCCAAATGGAAATGACTGAATTGAGTCTACACGAATACATGCCGTACCGTCCAAGGCGCCGATTGGGCGGGTCCATTGCCATTCAATGAATCGTGTCAATCCTGGGGAATGGTCCGTCCCGGTTGTAGCCAAGGCGCCGGCTGCGACGTCTTGTGCGGAATGAAAAGTGTCCGCTGAACCCCATTCGACGTGCAGACTGTCTCGTCAACCGGCTATTTGGGTTCAAATTCGCAGAAGAGATCTTCCTCATAATTCTCGACGAAGAAACGGGTTCCCTTCTGTATGATGGCATGGCCCTCTTCTTCGAGCCGCTTCGCTTGACCTTGACCTCCGCC
>JAHITR010000081.1 GCA_018817505.1 Candidatus Bipolaricaulota bacterium
GATCTCATCCGTCAGCCCATCAGAACGCGCAACATCACCAAAGGCTCGCCCTACGAGAATCAAATGACCGCGCTTTCCTATTGGCAAGCAAGAATCCTCGACCTGCAGGGATGTTTGGCAGCAACCCGCTTGGATTGCCCACCCTTGCGTTTCAATCTGGTGCTGAGCGATCCCATCGAATCGTTTGTTCCTGACACCTGTGCATGGAAGGGCATTGCCGGAGAGTACACCATCACCTTGGGATCAACTTCGGGTGCTGAACCTGGCGTCTGCTCCGATTTGCCCACCCTGCACGCAACCGTTAACGCGTTCACGCGCCTGTGGCTGGGCATTCGGTCGGCCACCAGCCTGTCTTGGACGGATGACCTCCAAGCGCCCGAATCGCTATTGACATCGTTGGACCATGCCGTTCGCTTGCCCAACCCGATGCTCGACTGGGATTTCTAGCGTCCTCGACACAGATCAAGTTTCGTTGAGGCGTGGACGAGAAATTGCAGCCGACTTCCGTGATCACGACATGCTCTCTTGGACCAATCCGACCGCAGGTGCTGGGACATCAGATTGGGCTCAAGCGTCATCGCTTCGGTGACTGTGAAAAACTCATCGAGACACCCAATGAACCGTTTGCGTGATTTGTCGAACATACTTGCAAAGACTGGCACAAAGAACCAAAGGGAGGATTTCATGAAGCTTTTACGTGGTTTGATTACAGGGGGTGGCATTGCCGCCTATTTCTTCTTCAGCTGGATCCTGAAGCTTCTATGGAATGGCGTGTTGGTGCAACTGCAGTTGGTTCCAACGCTGATTACCTATTGGCAGGCCGCCGGGTTGTGGCTGTTTGTCATCATCCTGTTTGCCTGGGTGGGCATCGGAAATCCATCGGGATTGGCCAAAAACTGGAAGAAGTTCTGCTAGCAGGGTTCGGCTCACCGCCTTTGCATTGAGTCGAGCTTTCTTGAGACGCTGTTGCGCCGCGGACCAGATCCTGGTTCGCGGCTTGCCGTGTGACATCGAGCATGAGAGAAAACGTCCACAATCAAGATCTTCACCATGAAGCGCATGAAGGGCTTGAAGGAGTGCAACCAGAAAGGCCAAGACTGTGTCGCGTTTCCATTGCCCAATCATCTCATTCGCAGTAAAATCCATAAACATCATTACAACTAGGCAGCAGAAAGGACACACAAGCGTGTGAACGTGTCACCAGCAAGCTGCAGCATGAGATTGATCAGCGCCCATGACAACCATGTCAGGGGCGTTTTGGTGGGGGGGGGAATGAAGGCGCAAGGAGGCCTACTTGGTGGGTAGCAAGGAATGCCCTGTCTGTGGGCAAGCTCTCCCAGAAGAGTTCTTGAAGGTTCGACAGATTATTTCGAATGACTCGTACGAGATTGAATGCAGGATGTGCGGACGGTCGTCGATCACTTGGGAGGCCTCACTGGAGATAGAGAGGCTGCGGGGAGCGAACGGGCGGATCTCGCTGCATGGGTGATCGAGCAGGCACTACATGATCGGAAGCCTCCGACGATCTGTTCTAGCGAATACCAAATCCAAGAGCCAGCACATGACTACCGCATCAGCCTGATTCTTCAATCTCTTGTCCCCAGGAATACTTCAGAGAGACTGGATCGAATTCTCGAGAATCTCGCGGCACTGACGAAAGCTCCGGGAGAGATGACTAGTCTCAATGACTACACCATCTATGCCTGCTACGCGAATTCGGTCAGACAGATGTACTTCTTCCTGAGCGCAATCGAGGAGAAGGGATGGCTGCGTGGGATCGCTGACGACTGGTCTGCGATGGAGATCACTCCATCGGGCTGGATGAGGCTCGATGAACTGCAATCAGTTGGCTCAAGGAGTGATCAAGCATTCGTGGCCATGTGGTTTGCAGATGAGCTCGATTCGGTGTGGGATCGAGGGCTGTACACAGGTATAGAGGCGATGGGATATCGCCCTCTTCGAATGAAGGAGCTAGAGCATAACGAGAAGATCGACGATCGGCTCCTCACAGAAATCGAGAGAAGTGGTTTCGTCGTCGCAGACGTAACAGGGCACCGCCAGAGCGTGTACTTCGAGGCCGGCTATGCCAAGGGCCTAGGAATACCGGTGATCTGGACATGTCGGAAAGATCACCTCGATGACTCTCTCTTCGATACGCGGCAGTACAATCACATTGTGTGGGAGACGCCGGAGGAACTGGCAGTGGCCCTGGAGCGCCGGATTCGGGCGACGATTGACGAACCACCCAAATAGCAGAGAGATGGGAGAGCATGGCCCAACTAGAGCATATCGAGGCAATTGAGCGAAGGCTGTGGGGTGCGGCGGATACGCTGCGCGCGAACTCGAATTTCGCGAGCAATGAGTACTTCCTGCCTGTGATGGGGCTGATCTTCCTTCGCCATGCCTATAGCCGATACCTTGCGGTGAAGGATGACATTGAGGCCAGCCTGCCCACACGTGGGGGTATCAAGCGAGAGCTGACCAAAGAGGATTTCTCGTAGCGAAGTGCCATCTACCTTCAGCCGAAGGCACAGTTCGATTACTTGGTCTCCTTGCCGGATAGCGAGGATCGTGCCAAGGCGATTGTCGATGCAATGGACTCCATTGAGGAGGACTATCAGAACCTCCAGGGCGTCCTCCCCAAGAACGAGTATCAGGAACTGGACAACAAAGGGCCGGGGTCGCGTCTTGTATCAAACATTTCCAGAATCGGCACGCAGATTCTTCGATGAGCGCGGAGGCACTGCTCTATTCTTGACTTCCTGCCAGCTTCTTATGCCAACGCGAACTGGACACTGAGGCCAGTTCGTTCAAGAAGGGGTACTCGCATCCTGAATAGGGGTACTTGGAGGATGAGCATACCCCTTCTATGGGTACCGGGAGAACAGTACTTTATTCAAGAAGACCCAGATCAAGGGACAGGCACCTCGGGGAGCCTGTCCCTTGGATCGAACACATCCCTGCTCTTTCTTGATAGGGGGCACTGAAATGGGCCGGGGTCGCGTCTTGTATCAAACATTTCCAGAATCGGCTCTCAGAGTCTTCGATGAGCGCAGCGGTGCGATGCACCAATCAATGCACGTCAACCGAGAACTCAAGAAGCCGTTCAGGCTCCGCAGACTCCCACGGTCGCTGATAGGCGAATCGAAAGGCTTGCGGTCC
>JAHITR010000082.1 GCA_018817505.1 Candidatus Bipolaricaulota bacterium
TCCGGGCTCATCGTTCCCTTCAGCACAGTTGTCGCTGTGATCCTTGGCATTGTCGTTCTCGGCGAAGCCTTCACCTGGCGAACCGCTGTGGGTGGATTGCTGGTCATCGCTGGATTGCTTGCCGCATCGAGACCGGCAATCAGCGTGCGTTCGCGTTCTGCTCCGAGCTAGGCCTCCATGCGACCGGGAAGATGAGTTGAGCGACGGACAGCACCGAATGGGTCCCTTGGCCGGAGCTCCGATACGCTTTGCTGTAGGCCGATCGCCAACAACATGATCCTCATCGCCCTGTTGCTGGCGCCATTTCCCCACATGCCTGCCACATCTGCACCACACCGGATCCATCGTTACTAGACATAGTGGTCTTAATTCAATAAGGAGGGGGTGATTCAATTGAGCAAGATGAATCGCTGGATTGTGGGGCTTACGATTTTGGCCCTGCTAGCTGTAGGTGGTGTTGCCCTTGCCAGTGGCGGATTCGCTGGCCGGGGTCAAGCATCATGTCCAGTGGCAGCCGACGGCGCCATTTGCGATAACGCCGATGGTGGTATTTGTCCTGAAGACGGGAGCGGATGCGACGAAGGCGCAGGCACCTGTCTAGGCCTTTCAGGCGACCGACCTCTTGACGGCTCTGGCGCGCAATGTGCTGGCGTTCAAGGCCAGCGTGTCGGCGGATGCCGTGGTGGACGTTTCTAGGGAATTACCGGCCGAGCGGCATTGCCTGCCGCTCGGCTACTGGGTACAGACGAAGTTACGAGGTCAGGACTCGTTGATCTCGGCCAAGCGACGATTCGAACAAAGAGCAGAATTGCTCCGGTCACTGTCAACTGCCATCGGTGGGGACGGCTGAACCGACTTGTCGGTCGCGTCAGCGAAGCATGTCCGTGCATGAGCTTGCCGCGCAAGTGCCGCTAATGGAAGGCGTTGTGGGCTTGCAAGCGCCTCGCCAGGGAAGTCCTATGGGCGCCAATCACCGCGTTCGAGGATGTCGAGACAGGCATTGACGATCTGCGCCTCAAAAAGAGTCCCACTGCCTGCAGTGATTTCCGCCCTGATTTGATCTACATCGAACGCAGGGCGGTAGGGTCTGTGCGAAGACATGGCCTCGACCACATCCGACACAGCCAGGATCTTCGCCTCCGGCAAGATATCGGCTTCGAGAAGTTCCTGCGGGTATCCGGAGCCATTCAGTCGCTCATGATGCTGCAGGATGATGTCGGCAACCGGCCAAGGGAACGTGACCGTCTGGAGAATATCGTGGGCCACTTGCGGGTGGGATTGGACCATCAGGTATTCAATATCAGACAAGCGCGCTGGCTTGCTAAGGATTTCTGCTGGGATTGCCAGTTTTCCGACGTCATGAAGTAACGCCGAAATCCGCAACCCGCTGATCTTCTCTTGTGCCCATCCGAGCCTCTCTGCAATCGCACAGGCCAAATCTGCAACACGACGCTGGTGCCCGGCAGTATACGGATCACGAATTTCGGTTGTCATAGCGATCGCCGTGACGGCCCCATCTAGCGTGGCTTTCAGTCGCTCGGTTGCCTGCACGAGACTGCGAATGAGCTCGGCATTCTGGATCGCGATTGCCGCAACGTTCGCCAGCGCTGCGAGAAGCTCCACGTCTTGCTCGGAGTAGGCAGCCAGCTCTTTGCTCTGCACTTGAATTACTCCGACGATGTTGCCACGGACGCGCATGGGGACGAGGATTGCAGAGCGTGTGGTGATTCTCTTCTCTGCCACATCTCTTGGATAGGGCTCTGGCTCGCCTTCGTCTTCCGAGAATCCGTGGATGGTCTTTGTCTGTTTCATCGCAGCAACGAAATCGGGGATGTGCAGTGGCTGCCCAGTTCGAATAACTTGGCTTTGTATGCCAAATCCCTCTTCCTCAAGCGGGATCGTCGGAAACCCCGATACGTCGTGAACGACGCCGTCGGCCATGACAAACTCAGCTCGTATTTCTTTTGTCTGGACTTCATAGGACGAGACGAGAAACGCGTTGGTATTCATCAATCCGCTGATGTATTTCTGAATCGTCAGATAGAGCAACGGCAAATCAGTTGTCTCGCCAAGCATCATGGAAAAATCGTTGACAAGCCTTTGCTGTTCGACCAAACGGGCAAGTTGTGCGAGGTCCGTGCCGTTGGGGTGATGTGTGCTGGACATGAGAAGCAGTATAGCATGAGACGCTTGAGCACGAAATCGACTTTTGAGGCGCAAAGACGGCATGGGGCCCGATTGGAAGCAGAGTGTTTGCTCTTCGATTCGTCAACTCCCCTTTCTCAACTGGTGGGAAAGGGAAGCGCACGGGTACATGGGTGAGGGGGCTGGCGTGATCTTTCGGCGTGGAAACTGTGGATCCGGTTGTTCCATTAACAATGAGGTTTGTGTCCCTCCATATAGGCAGGCAGATCCTAGAACTTGAGGAACGGGACCAACCCTCATGCGTTCACCTATCGGGCCATCCGCGTTTTGAGCAACGCGTACTGTAGTTCCAGACGATGTTTGTGGCGACGCTCTTCTTCGATCAGAGCTTCAAACAGCGACTCGTGTCGGCTGGCTGAAGCGCGCAGCCGCTCGTAGAGAAGGACGGATGCCTGTTCGCGTTGAATGGCAATCGACAAGATGTCCAGCGGCGTCATATCTTCTTCGTCTTCTGGAACCTCAGGCAGATCCTTAATCAACCCAAATTCTGCAGGTGCCACACCCTCGGCAATCAAGTCTTCTGGTGTAACAAGCGACAGCTTCTCCTGATGGCTATGCTCTTCGCGCGCGAGATCATGCAACACCTTGGCCAAATCAGAAGGGCATTTTGCCGACCAGCGCGTGTAGAAGGCTTCGGCGGCCTTCTCTTTAGCGACGGCGAACTCAAGAATTTGTCTGGCCTGGTCAATCACGACGATCTCCCTTGCGCTGCAAATCACAGGTAGCGCGAACCCAGCACAAGCGAGTCTAGACGAATGCGAGTGAGAAGGGTAATTTCAGTGTCGGTGCTCGTTGAGTCGCGCACTGTCTCACCGCGCTTCTCCGTTTGCTTCCTGAATCGAGAGCTCAGCCAATCCGACTCAGCAAGCACAGGGCCGGCACGGCGACATACGCGGAGGCAATCCCTAGCTGCAGCTTCGACCGCCATGTGTGACCCTCCTCGATGATGAAATGGGGCTCCATAGGACGGATGCCCGTCCTCCA